>CBDVDL010000007.1:0-20157 GCA_965372735.1 uncultured Alphaproteobacteria bacterium
AGCTACTCATCGCCGAGGCAGATCCCCCGATCTGCCCGGAATGTTAAATCAATAGGGTGACGCAAAACGCGCCACCCTTTTTTTTATCTCCCCCCGCGTGCGGGGGGATGTAAGGGGGGTAACCTTATCTATCCTCGCCGAGCCGGGTCGCCAGGCCTCGGCCGCAACTTTCTCGCCGTGGTGGGTCTCCAGACCCGCCCGGGAATTAGGTCAATCGGGGTGAATCTGGAGATTCACCGCCGCGGTTCTGCGGTGTTGTCCGCCAATCGGCGGATTGCAGCCGACCCGCAATCATCAACGAATCAAGAGAAGCTTTAGTGTTTGACTCCTTGCAGGTGCACGCACATGACAGAAATAAACACCTCCCGGAAGTGATGTTCCACTTGTTGCAGTATTCCAGATGAAGCTGAACCTGTCGGCTGTGGCTGTCTCCTGAAAGTGTCCCACCTCTTGCCCTAAAATATTATAGATATGCAGCTCAACGGCTTCACCCGTCCGCAAACCATCAATCACAATTCGCGTCGAAGCATTGAAGGGATTCGGATAGGCTACTATGGATAACTCATAAGTCTCTGGAACCGGTCGTTGTTCCGCTGAAACGGTTAGCTCCGAATCCCCTGATAGAATCACTACACGCCCCCGCGTTCCATCCACATCCCAATTCGTTGCTCCTATAGCCACATCATCCAATCCGTCACCATTGATATCTCCAACTCCCGTAAATCCTTGACCCGCTGGCGCAATCCCAATCAACCACAACGGCGGGTCGCGTCCAAAGATTCGGTCAACCGGATCCTCATTAATCCAGAAATAGCCCAGATTCAACTGCAGCCAGCCCCAACCATTATAGCAGTCTTCTCCCGCAAATAGAAAATCATTCACGCCGTCCCCGTTCACATCTCCCGCTGTAGCAAAACCGCTTCTGCCTAAGCCATGCGGACACACGCCCAAACTTGGTCCTTGAATATAAAAGTCCGCGATGTTATCTACGCCACGGCCGCCCAAATAAACCGGTGCCGGATTCGTATAGCCTAGGATATCATCGTAGCCATCCGCATTGATATCCGGTAAGATGTAAATCCGGTTGCAGTCGGTGAAATACAAATCGGGAATGGTATCCGGCTCTTCGCCGCCGAAAAAAATTAGCAGGGAATCACCACTTGAACTGAAATCCGAATACCCATCTCCGTTAACATCACCATGGGTCGCATGTACTCCATAGTGAGCTTGTGGATAGGGATCATGTATTACCCAATCTGGGATGGAATCAAATTCGACACCGCCATAGTATAGATCCAGCGATGGCCATATTCCTTCCTGTGTGCTGACTGCAATATAGTCATCAAAGTTATCTCCGTTAAAATCACCTACTGTAAAGAACCATCTCTTTGCCGTGCGTTCAAAATCGGGAATCGTGTCCAAGTCAGGGCCTCCTAAAAAGAAGAGCGTACGCCAAATCCAGGCACCCGGCTCATAGTAAAGCCCCCCTCCCGTACAGAAATCATCGTATCCATCCCCATTGACATCACCTAGATTCATCAATCCCCCGAGATTGTCCATGTAATCGTAAGGCCGCTGAAAAGTCAGAAATGCCTCCTCTGGAACAGGATCTGCACCTAAAAAAATTTCTACATAGCCCCGATCTAAGAGAGAAAGATTATACCCATAGTTTGCCTCTATAGCCCAATCATCGTAGCCATCATCATTCTGATCCCCCAATGGAATAACTCGATAACCATACGCTGCTGAATCCGTCCGCCCCGACCGGTCAAACAACACCTCCATATCCCATTGGCAGAAGGCATCACTTACCAGTACGAATACAAGCACACTTCCGAAAAATATGCTTCTCATAGAAATCCCCAAGAATACAAGGCTGATAAAGCTTTCACTCCAGTGGTGAGGCTCAGTCCCGGACGAACACGTCCCGATACAGAAACCGTTTGATCTTGCGGGTGGATGTTTTCTCGAAGTCGTCCACCTGGAGTCTCCACTCGCGGATGTGGCGGTGGGGTGGCACGGATTCGTTGTATTGCCGGACGACGTCAGCTATCAGACTCGCGGTTTCAACCGTCTCACCCTTCTGCTCCAGAGATTCAAGGTGTTCGCCGTCCACTTTCAACAGCGCGCATAACTCTTCCCCACTCCCCTTTTGTCGCTCCACTCCCATCACCAATGACTCTTCGATGCACGGATCCAGATTGAGACGAGCCTCGATTTCCTCCGGGTACACGTTCTTGCCGGCGGCAGTCACCACCACATTCTTGAGCCGACCATGCACGAATAGGAAGCCGTCGTCATCGAGATAGCCCGCGTCCCCGGTATAAAACCAACCGTTCCGCAGCACACGGTCAGTCTCTTCGGGGTTCCGGTGGTAGCCCTGCATGATGTTGGCTCCCCGTGCGCAAATCTCTCCGACTGTGCTTCCTTCGCTCGCGTCAATGCGAAGTTCGACTCCCGGCACGGCGGGACCGACACTGCCGATCCTGTTGCGCTGCGGCCGATTCACACTGAGTACGGGGCTGGTTTCGGTCAGACCGTAGCCCTGAATCAGAGTGAAGCCGAGCCGCTGGAAAAAATGGTTCACATCCGGAGGTAATGCCGCTCCACCGGAGACCATCAGGCGGATCGAATCGAGCCCGGCCTTCTTTCGCAGCGAGCGAAACAGCGGTTTGCCAAGGTTGACCCCGATACGATTGGATGCTCCGGCGACGGTTAGCAGCGTTCGCACGAGCCCGCGCTTCACCGGGCCGGAAGCCGCTACTTTACGCAGGATTCCGTTCATCATGTTATCGAAAATCTGCGGCACGCCGACCAGCACCGTCACGCCGGAACAGCGAATATCCTCCACGATGTCGCGGGATTTGTAGCTGGTGGCAAAGGTGGCACGGGTTCCCGATGCCAGCGACACCAGCATGTTGACCGTGGAGGAAAACGTATGGTGTAGAGGCAGGAGCAGCAGGAAATTATCGTCGCGAACCACCTCGCATGCGCGCTGGCAGCTCTCCACGTTCGACAGGAGATTCCGGTGCGAGAGCATGACGCCCTTGGCGTGGCCGACTGTCCCGGACGTGAAAATGATAGCGGCGGTATCGGTGGGTTGGATGTCCGGACTGACCACGGAGGTTCCACGGGGAAGGCCGCGCAGGTCTCCGTCTTCGACTCGGTCAATCAGGCGCAGTTCAGCCTGAGGTGGAGCATCGCTCAGCTGCGCAGCCATACGGCTGGAGCACAGCACCATTCGCGACCCGGACTCGCGTATGACATGGCACATTTCCGCGGGTGTCATCAGTGAGTCGATAGGAACCACGATGCAGCCGGCGGACAGCACCGCCAGGTAACAAAGCACCCACTCCGGGCGGTTTTCTGACAACAGCGCGATGCAGTCATGCGGTTCATATCCGGCCTCTTTCAGTCCAGCGGCAATCTCCGACACCGTCCGTGCCACATCCCGAAATGACATGGACGACATGGTCTGACCGTCGCGAGTGAGCAGATAGCCGTGCTCCGGCCAGATGCTAACTGCCTGAGTTAGCAGGTCGGGGATTGTGCGAGCGGATAGCTCGGGAGTTATGTGATTCGAATTATCCATGGGCTAACTCCTCGCCGCGGCGAATCTCATGGATTCGCCCGGAATGTTAATCCTATTCCTCCCACCGGGCTTCCCAGCCTTCGGGTTGTCCTTTGAGATGTTTGTCGAACCACTCCAACATCATTTCACGATGTGCGATATAATTCTCGAATTTGCCGACAATGCCGTGGCCTTCGCCGGGGAAGCGCACGTAGGCAACCTCTTTCCCCTGAACTTTTAACGCTGTAAACATCTGTTCGGATTCCAGTACGGGAACGTTGGCATCGTCAATCCCATGCAGCAGCAGTAAGGGTGTTTTAATTTTGTCGGCATTGAAGAGAGGTGATTTGTCCACGAAAACATCGCGGCGATTCCACGGGAAACTGCGCGCCAGCGCGATGTCGCCATAGGTATATCCCCAGATGCCGCCGCCCCAGTAGCTGGCGATATTGCTGATGCCATACATCGATATCGCCGCGGCGAAAAGGTCGGTTTTGGTAATCAAATCCATCGTTGTAAAACCGCCGTAACTCCCACCATAAGCTCCCACGCGTTCTGCGTCGAGGAAAGACTTCTCTTCGAGCAGCTTGGTCGTTCCTTCGATAACGTCCCGCGTCGCGAGCGTCCCCCAGTCATTCACATGCTTGTCCGCGAAGTCCTGACCGAATCCCATCGCGCCGACCGGCGTTAGCGCATAGACGACATAACCGTTCGCTGCCCACCAGTGGAAAGCAAAGTAAAAATCTTCATCCTGCGGCCACACTCCCGCGTAAAAATAAACCACCACCGGCCATTTCTTCTCAGGTGAGAAATCGGGCGGATAATAGAGAAATCCGTTGATTTGGATGCTGTCCGAATTGACAAAATTCCAGCGCTCCCATGACGCGAGTTCTTTCGTTTTCATAAGTTCAGCAGTCGGATCCGCGAGTGTCCGCCAGCGTTTTGTTCCGAGGTTATAGGTGTACGCTGTCGAAGGATGATCCGGAGAACTTGCCGTAAAAGCAAAGCGGCGACCATTCTCGGCAAGCTCAAAACTCTCGATATAAGAGAACGGTAAAGGAATTTCCTGAAAGTCTCTTTTCCCCAAAGGCTCAACCTTATAGACTTTCGCAAGCCCGCGAACCATGGCGACGAAATAAACATGCTTATCCCGCGGATTCCAGTGCAGACCGCTTCCTTCGTTCACCGTGAAAGGAGCATCGCTGGAGAGATTGACCGTTGTTTTCTTTTTGATATCGAGCAGGTAAATATCCGTTTCGCTGACATTATGACTGAAGGTTTCATCCCTTTGGGTCAGGTGACTGGCGGTGGTGTAAACGACGTATTTCCCGCCGGGCAGCCACGTGAGATTCAGCGGGCGCGTTTCGAAGGCGATGGATTGTTTCAGCAGAAGTGTTATTTCACCTGTGGCAATATCTTGAAGCCAGAATTCTGTAGAGAAATAGGGTCGTCCCGTGACGGTAACGCGACGCGTAAAGATAAGCTTGTCTCCTTCGTGGGAAAGGCCGAATTCATCGACAGCGAATTCTCCTGAAGACGTGAGGTCATGTGTCGTTTGTTCCTGCAGTGACGCGATGCAGATTTTGCGCGTGTCCGTCCAATCTGTTAAGCGCTGTTCCAATTCCGTCAGCAGTTCATAGTCCTCGTCTTCCTCGGGTTTCTTGGTATCTACTGTGTAGTACAGGAATTTCTCATCGGGTGAGGCAGCGTAGCGCCGAAGCCCTTTGATAGGCTGAAATAACTTTCGGATTTCAGCCGTTTTAAAATCGAACGCCCAGAGGGAGGTTCCTTCTTTTTCGGACATGCGGAAGAGAAGTTTTTTGCCCGACGGAAGGAAGAAGGGCGAGGAAACATTCTTTGCCATGTTAATCGTTTGATAGAGTTTCCCCGCCTGCAGGTCATGAATCTCGATGTGCGAATGGCGTTTGTAGTCTTTGTCGCGATGGCTGTAAACATACGCCGCATAGTTCCCGTCCGGTGAAAGAGTCAGTCCGGAGATTCTGCTGAAGAGAGCGTAATCTTTGTAGTAAGTGAAAGCGCGGCGAGGATTAACGGATGTTGTAAGGTCGTCGCTCGCTTCCGCCGATATTTTGACATCCCACGAAACGAGTGCGGCGGGAAAAACAGCGGCGGTCTTCAGCAGGAGCAGATGTTTGCCACGATGCAGAGCTTCTGTAACGGTCAGCTCGGCTTGTTGTTCATCTTCCGGTTTATCGGTTTTCTCTATGAGATTCCCATCTAAATAGAGCGCCACCGGTTTGTCACTTTCCACATTGAAAGTGACTTCCTGAAAGTGAGCTGTTTCGATATACGTGGCCGCATAAGCGATGAAAAGCTGGTTTGCATGTCCATCAGCGCTGCTAAACGTAAGACTACCCTCTGGAGCATTTTTTTCTTTCCAAGCGAGAGCAGCGCCGGGGTACCAGTCGAGAGAGTTTCCTTGCTTCGGTGTCAGTTGCTCGTGATTAAGGAAGGTTATTTCGAGAGCTTGAACGGCTCTATCGGCTGTATCCGAAAAAGCGATTTCGGGAATCGTCACGGGTTCGGTTTGCAGCCAGTCCGTAAGAACAACCGTTTTATTCTCGGTCGCACTGGCGTTTGATTGCATTACAGCGGTGAGTAAAAGGACAGCGAGTATCCGCCGGAAAGAATTTCTGAAAGTCATAGCAAAACTCCGAAATATGAGGGTGTAAATCCTTGCCTATAAGAAACGGAATTTCACTGAGAACTGCAAGTGTTTATGACAAGATACATATCGGTTTATAAAAGACCGAAGAAGTTCACGATGAGTAATTCTCCATAGAGATTTCTAAGGTTTTTCACGTTTGTCGTGAAAGAAAGGGGTATATTCTTTCCTCAGCACAGTACGACTACTTGCCATTCCTTGTTTGTAGGGGCAGAGAAATTGCACGGTAAGTCCCTGTAACATAAGCATGTGTAAGCGCAGTACGGACTCGACTGATGATTTCACTGAAGTGGTGTGCCTTTTGCGATGCGTTATATGAACGGAATAACTCAAAAGACATAGCTTGAAAGCCGCAAGGATTCACAGTAAAACCAGTTAAGAAAGGGAAATGTTATGGGTCAGCAACAGCTTCTTCTGCTTGTTCTCGCCGTCATCATCGTAGGCACGTCCATCGTCGTTGGTATTGGCATTTTTAACAAAAATGCCGAAAAGGCTAATATTGACATGGTGGTGAACGAGGTGATTGAAATGGGCAGTGTCGCTCATCAGTATTATCTCAAACCGGCCAGCATGGGGGGCGGAGATCAGAAATTCACGGGTCTCACTCTAGACTACTTGACCGGAGGAAAAGACAGTCCCGTCGGCACAACGCTTGGCCTTAGTGTTATCGATTCAGCGAAAGTCGAAATCTACGGAAAATGCGGACTCGCAAAGAAAAGGGACGGCAGTCCGGTCGAAGTGCTTTGCACGGTGACACCGGAGGACATTCAGACGGAAGTGAAATACTGATTTCGCTGTCTGCATGTCTGAGATTCAACAGAGGAAGTTAGTTCCGAATCCCAAACGCTCCCGGAGAGTATCGCTTGTTTCACGTTTACGGCGAGCGGTACAGGAAGTCAATCGACAAACTCGAAGGAACGCGCTTCATCTCTCACCGAAGGAGTCGGTTTTTCTCTACCGGGCTTGGCGGGATAAAAACCTGCCCATTGAAGGTGAACGGTCAGCTACCGACCGGGCTCAGGTAGAGGAGTATCTGCGCCATCGGGGCTATACGCGCTTTCGGGTGATGCGGCGTTGGCTGCCGCTGCGCCATCGTCCCCCAATCGAGGAAATCGTGCTGTTCGTGCGTCTTTGCGCGGATCTTCTACGTGAGAAAATTCCCCTTGATGAAGCGGTTGAGCTTCTGCAGAGCGAGGTGAAACATCCTCGTTTGCGGGGCGCGTTGGAAGAGATCGTTCATGATCTTCGCGAAGGAAAGAGCGGACACGAGGTTTTCGGGAAACATCCGGACGTGTTGGGGCGTTTCCCTGCGCAGATGTTCGCCATCGCTTCGACATCGGATAATTTGCCCGAAGTCTTTGAAAGCGCGGCCAAGTTTATCGAACGAAAGCAGGCGTTTCGAAAGAGCATGAAGTCAGCTCTATTGATGCCGGCGATTACTCTGGTGGTGCTTTTCGCGGCCGTTGTTTTCTACGTGGGTTATATTTTTCCCGAATTCGCAGCGATGTATGAGCGTTTCGACATTTCATTGCCGCCGATGACGAACGCAACGCTCGCGCTCTCAAGGTTTATCGGAGATTATCTTCTGCTCTTTCTTGCTTTGGGAGCGATAGGCATCATCGGAAGTGGTCGATTTTTTTTGACGACAAAGGGGCGGTTGACGCGTGATCGATGGCTCTTACGGATGCCCATCATTGGGCAGCTTTTCGAGAAGGCGTCCATAGAAATCTGGTGCCGCATGTTTCACGCGCTGTATCGAGGTGCGGCGGGGAACATAGAAGCGATTCGCATTGCTTCGGAAGCGTGCCAGAATCGTTATCTGGAAGAGCGAATCAAATCCCGTTCGATTCCGCTGATTGAGAAACACGGACTGGGATTTGTGGAGGCGCTCGAAAAATCGGGTGTCTTTAATCAGAACGTACTCGCACGGTTTCGCGCGGGTGAAGCTTCCGGGACGTTGAAAAAGGCGAGCCTGCAAATCGCCAACTACTACGAGAAAGATTCGACTTATCGGATGCGGGCTGTGATTGACTGGATTCAAGTCAGCGTTGCAATTCTGATTACGGTTGTGATGACGGCGCTGACGATTATCTCCAGTGAAACAGCCGTGATTCAACCGAATATGCCCGGTGTCAACGAGACGAAAACCATGTCAGCGCCCTGAGTTCAGTCAGAGACGCTGAAGCAAATAAATTTAAGAAGGGTATCAGCTTGCCGAAGATAAAGCGCGCTATTGGAATCTATTTGGAAGGGCAAACCCTGCGTTTTGCGGTTGTGCGCCGCGAGCAGGGGAATTTCCAGGTAGAAGCGGCGGATACGCGGATTTTAAATGAACCTCTGAGTTCAAATCCGGATGTCCAGTCGGCAGTTTCTGATGACCCTTTCGGCATTGATTCTCTTCTAAAAGCTGGGCAGACGTCTTCAAGCGGGCAATCGAATATTCAAGTGCTGCTCGATTTGCTCGAACACTATGGAAGAAGCGGTGACGTTTTTGCGCTTGCATCAGATACGTCGCCATCGGAGTTCATCGCGTTTTCGAGACGTGAGCAGCCGAAAAAGAAAGACGAGTGGTTTTCGTGGGCAAGGCAGCGGGGAATCGAGTTAACCGGAAAAGAAACGCCGCGGGTTTTTTCAGGTGAAGGCGAGAACGATTGGGTTCTATTTCATCGGGAAGCTTCTCCGTTGCAGGAACTTTTTCAAGAAGCCGCGAATCTCGCAGGTGAAAATCGGCTTCCGATTCGGTTCAGGGAAGACCCCCGCGTTTGTTTATTGGATGCGATTGCGCTGCACTCTCATTCGGAAGAAGATGAAATCGTCACGCTTCTCCATCGCGATGATAATGGCAGTCATCTTGTTCAACTGAAGGGCAGGAATCTTCGCACCTATATTTCTCTGCCGCCGGGTTCCTGGGAGGAGGCTGTCCATGAGCCGCTGCTTGGCGAAAGCGCGTTCCGGGAAACAAACATATTTCTACTGTCAGGCACATGGGAAAAAGCGCGGATTGAGCTCTTTCTAAAAAAAGAATTTCCGGGCGCGGGAGTGAAAGCTCTTTCGATGTTTCCGTGGGATGACAAGATTGCGGCGACAACTTCTCAGGAAGCGTTTGTCATTCCGGTCACGTTAGCGGCGAAAGCTCTGTCCCGTGGAGATTCGAGATTCTATCCTGTTCCGAAGTTCAAGGACTTCTCTGAGCGTCGTCATCTGCTTTTTGAGCCCAGTATCGCCGGAATTGCTCTTGTGTTCATTGCGCTGTTGTTTGGCGGCATTTTCACGGCAAAATATCTGCGGCAATCGCGGGAGCTCAGCACGCTCACAGCTCAAATTGTCAAGCTGCAGGAAGTGACACGAAGCCAGATGACGGAACAGAACAGCTATCGGGCGCAGCCTCGCGAAGCAGTCACGCAGAACAAGACGCTCGATTCGCTACTCTCGACAAACAAGCCGCTCGAACCGGTGCTGGATACGCTGTGCAGGCGAGGTCGAAAGATTGGAAATTTCTGGTTGACGGATTTAGACTGGTCTTACGACGACATGACGGTTTCCGGTGTGGCACTCAGGCGTGAACGCGTGGATGACATTGCGAGAATATTAAGCGGAGCCCGGTTGATGTCTGTGACAACGCAAGAGCTTGGGCGCCGAACAGTTTATTCGTTTGCATTGACGATTCCTTTAAGCAGTGATAAATAAGTTTGAAAACATTTGCATTCAATAATATCATTCTTGTCGTTATTTGCGCGTTGGTGCTGAGTCTGGGATTCGCGCTGACGGCGGGAAAAGAATCCTCGCTGATAACACGACGGCAAAAGGTTCAGAATCTTGAGAAGCGTCGCGAAGTGCTGTCGTTTACACTTTCGGAGCTAAGTAAGACGGCCAATGAGCAAGATTCAGACGAAAGCGTTGCGGCATCTGCGACGGTTGTTTTTCCAGCGGAAGAATCGCCGGATATTAGTTATGCTTATTTTGATGAACTATCCCGGAATCTTTCCCTCGGATTGAACTATCGCTTTCGAACGGAGAAGGATATTCAGCACGGACCGGTGAGAGAAAACCGATACAAGCTTGAAGGGATGGGTTCGTTTGCGGATGTTTATCAATTTGTCTGCGGCATTGAACGAGGGGCGCTCTACTACCGCATTCATCGTCTTCATCTCGAAGAGAGAGAGGATTTCTTTCAACAAAAATATCTGACAGGTGTCTGGAAAGAAAAGATAAACTTCACGTTGGAGCTCAGCGGCTACTCTTATCAGGATGGTTCACAGGACGATTTGCATCACTCCAAAGAGTTCCAGCGAATGAAACCCGCGTATGCTTTGTTTTCTCCTCCGCGGATTCTCATAGCGGAATTGAGACAACTCGGCGCGGTGGAGGACGGCTCCGAAAATCCAACGCGTGAAAGTTTACCAAGGATTCTGCCTGATGCGTCGCTGGTGGCGATTTCCGGGGATATCGCTTACGTGCGCGATTCAGCAGGTGAACTTGTGATATTACACCAAGGGGATCAGGTCTTCGAAGGAGAAGTGACGCGGGTTGATTTGGAGAGCGGTATGATGGAGATTACACCAATAGGTGAAGGTGAAAAATTCGTCTTTCGTGTGAGCGAAGTCGGCATGTGGGGAACGAGACAATGAAGCGTACATGGATCATAGGATTCCTTCTTGCGGCAGGAGTGGGAACGCTCTGGGCGGCGGACAAGCCTCCACGGAGTTACACCCCCGCAAATCAGATGGTGACTCTCAGTGCGGAGCTGCCGGTGAGGGAAGCGCTGGAAATTCTCTCCGGTGTCGCAATGACGGCAACAGACAAGACGATTTTCGATCCCTTAAACCGCGAACAGCCGATTGGAGTGGATATTTTCCATCGCTATTGGCGGGATGCTCTGGAAATACTACTTGCGCGCAATCAATTGTGGTATTTGGAGACTGCCGAGAGTTTCTTTGTCTTTCGTCCCAAATTAGGCCGGGATGGGAAACCGCTTCTGATTCCTCCCGGTGCGGAGGATCCGACGCGTGTCACAGCCGATACACGCGAAGTGAAAATCGAAGCGGTTTTCTTTGAAGGAGACCGAAAGACACTCCGGGAATTCGGAATCAACTGGTCGAGCCTTGTTGACGGAAAGCTTTTCGTTCAAGCTGATGGCACCGCCGCGGACGAACTCACCAGTTCCATTTTCTCGGTTTCCACAGGAGGAAACGGTGTGCATGGGGGAACGCAGATAGAAGTGGAAGCGTTGATGCGAACGCTCGAATCTCACGACAAAGGTCAAATCATCGCCCGGCCTGAAGTGACCGTGACGAATCGTAAAAAGGGACGCATTCAGGTTGGGCAGGATTTTTCAATCAAGAGCCGCGATTACGCCGGAAACACCATCGAGGAATTCTATTCGGCGGGGACAATCCTCGAAGTGATTCCCATCATCGTTTTCGGAGAGGAGCGACCTTATATTCATCTGGATATCCACGCCGAACGCTCCACCGTTATTCCTAATCCGGTTTCCACAACGGTGAATAAAACTCAGGCAGAGACCGAAGTGTTGCTGTACGATGGAGAACAGACGGTGATAGGAGGTCTCTACGTTACGAAGATAACATCTGTGCGAAAAGGAATTCCCTATGTAAAGGACTTGCCGTGGTGGGTTCTCGGATTGCGTTATCTCTTCGGCTACAGTCGCGACGAAACAGAGACGAGCGAGCTTGTGATTCTGATGCGCGCTCATCTCGTCGAGGACGTATCCACGCGATTCTCGAAGCGAATCCAGCTCGAGGAATCGCGGCGAAAAGCTTTTGAGCAAATGCAGGATCGTTTCAAGTAATAATCGTTTTTGAAGACGATAGGATTCAAATGGAAAACAAAGATGTTATCTCGATCACTTGCTCGCCTCTGAAGGCTGTGATTCTTTATATCGGTGATGACGCGAGCACAGCGCATCAAATCCGACGAGATGTCGCCCCCACCGATTCGAGAGTGATTTTTTGCAGAACGGAAAAGGGCGCCAGAAAGATTTTTGAGCGCGTCCCGGTGGACATTTTGTTGCTTTACCAACCGACATCTACCCTTGATGAGATCGAACCTTTCCTGAAACTTCGCCAAGAGTTTCCTGACCAGACGTCCTTCGTCCTGCTTCTCACATGTTCAACGAAATGGGAAGAGATTG
This sequence comes from uncultured Alphaproteobacteria bacterium, assembly GCA_965372735.1. Taxonomy (GTDB): domain Bacteria; phylum Electryoneota; class RPQS01; order RPQS01; family DYHQ01; genus JAUXGA01. Next base: position 12,409 of record CBDVDL010000007.1, read on the forward strand.
TGCCCGCTTGCCAAGCGAGAGTCGATGATTTTATCATAATACCCTATAAGCAGTTGACCTTCCTGGCGCATATTCGAACTGGGGTACGTATTGCAACGCTGCACCGGGAGCTGAAAGAGAAGAATGAGAATCTTTCCGTCGCCGCTGCCAGTTATAAGGGAGCATTCAAACAGGTGGGTGATTTGGCGCAGGAGCTCCAGCAAAAGAATCAGCAGTTGGAAGAGCTGAGCAATCTGAAAGATGAAATGGTCGGTATTGTCGCACATGATTTGCGCAATCCGGTCAGCGCGGTGGAAATGTACACAGATTATTTAATTGAGGAACTGAAAGATTTGGCCGAAGAGCCGAAGAGCTTTCTTTTAAATACAAAGACGCTTGTTTCTGAAGTTTTAACGATGCTCAGCGAGTTGCTTGATTTGTCCAGTATCGAGAATGGTCGAGTGGAAATCCATCTTGGTAATGTTGAGTTACGCCGGTTTTTGGAACCTGTCATCGCACAGATGAATCTGCTTTTTAATCAAAAGAAAATCCGTTATCAACTAAATTTGGACGAGGCTCCGGAAAGCTGGGTGTTTGACAGAAAGAGGATTGCTCAGGTGTTGGAAAATCTTTTGACCAATGCGGCAAAGTTCTCCCACCCCGACAGCAGCGTCGTTGTACATGTCAGCAAAGAGGACGGCTTCCTCCGAATTGCCGTTCAAGATAAAGGTCAGGGCATTCCCGAAGATGAGATTCTGAATATTTTTCAGAAGTTTCGCAAAGGATATGCTAAACCAACCGCGGGCGAGTCCTCTACGGGATTAGGACTCGCCATTGCCAAACAGATTGTAGAACAGCATCAAGGAAAGATTCACGTCACAAGTCAGATGGGAAAAGGATCGACGTTTACGATAATCCTTCCATCGGCTGTTCAAGAGTTAATCGAAGAAAAAGAAACACTGCAGGCGGCTTATGCAACCCCATGAGACCAAAGTTCTCCTGATTGATGATTCAATGCATGTTCGGCTTTTAGTGCGTACGGCACTTAAGAAACTGGGATTTTCATCTATCATTGAAGCATCGGACGGCGAGGAGGGATGGCGTCTATTTCAGGAAGAATCGCCGAATCTTATTTTTCTGGACCAAATCATGCCGCGAATGAACGGGACTCAGGTTCTGACAAAGATTCGTGAACAAAACGCGGATACTCGAGTGATTGTTCTGAGTTCTCTTGCCAATACAGAGAAGATTCTGCAGGTCAAGGAAATTGGAGCTGATCATTACATCCTGAAGCCGTTCACGCGCGAGAAAATCGCCGATGTGCTTTCGCAACTCGGTTGGCAACTGCATGAGGAAGCGCGGTCATGAATTCCTGCAAGCACTGCGGGACTCCGAACTTTCCGCAGCGACATTATTGTAAAAATTGCGGCCGCCGAATCGTGGCCTTTTGTTCGCAGTGCGGTTTTGCGAATGAAACGGGAACGCTCTTCTGCGGGGGGTGCGGAACAAAACTTGTCAGCAACGAATCTCGAGATGCAACACCGTTAAAAACAGAAGCCACTCCTGTCGTGCACGAGTCCGCGTCTTCTCTCTCGATGGAAGAGATTTCTCAATTGGAAAAAATCAATCAACACCGCCGCCAAACATTGGACGTCGCCGGTTCCCGGCAGAGTCTCGAGCAGGAAGATTTGGATAAACTTTTCGGCAAGGAGTCCAAATGAGCCTTGTCTCGGAAGACAAAATACTTGCCGCTGTCCTTTCAGAAAGAAAGCTGGTCAGCACAGCGCAGCTCGAGCGAGTCTCTGAACAGCTCGATCCTCGGCAGTTTGAGACATCTCTGGCAGGCCGTCTTCTATCTCAAAACCTCATACGCGAGGATGACCTTGCGGACGTCATCGCGGAGATATTTGTTATTCCGCGAATGGATGTCTCTGAAGAAATCGCGACGGCTCCCTCGAGCGTCTTGCCTGCGGAACTGAGCCGTCGACTTCACTTATTGCCTGTTTTCGAAATCGGCGAAGAACTCACCGTCGCCCTCGTCGGGCCGCCGTACAAGTCGTTGCTGAAAACTCTCGGAGACAAACTTGGGCGCGCTATCGTTCCCGTGGTGACGACGCTGACGGATTTTCAGGATGCCGTGAAGAGTCGAGAGCTTTCGCAGACTCCCTTCACGGAAATCGAAAATCGCATTAATGTCTCCGAAGCGGAATCCCTGCTCAGAGAGAGTGTGGATTTGAGCCCGAAGCAATTGCGGGAAAGGGTTCCCAGTCTTTTTGAATTATCGGAAATTCTTTTCTGGAAAGCCATCAAAAAGAAGGCCAGTGATATTCACCTCGAACCCATGGAGGATTATTTTCGGGTTCGTTATCGCTTGGATGGAGTGCTGCATGAGATGGCTCGCTTCTCGCGGGAACTTGCCGCACCGCTCGTGGCTGTCGTTAAGAATCGCAGCGGCATGGATATGTTTGAACGAAACGTCATGCAGGATGGTCGCATTGATTTGACGATGGGCGATCTTGAATTCGATATTCGAACCAGCACGATTCCGACAATCAATGGAGAGAAAGTCGTGATGCGTATCCTGCGCATGGCGGATACGTCTTTGCATCTGCGAGAGTTGGGATTTTCGCAAGAGAACCTGACTATTTTCGAAAAGCTCATTGCCCAGCCGAACGGCATCATTCTCGTGACCGGCCCGACGGGCTGCGGGAAAACAACGACGCTTTACGCCGCTCTCAAAGAACTAAACCGGGAAGATGTCAATATCGTCACCATCGAGAATCCCGTCGAATATCGCCAGGAATCGATTAATCAGATTCAGGTGAATGCGGATAGAGATATCACGTTTGCTAACGCGCTGCGAGCGATTTTGCGTCAGGATCCGGATATTATTTTGGTCGGAGAAATCCGCGATGTGGAAACAGGTCGAGTAGCAGCAGAAGCGGCGTTGACTGGTCACCTTGTTCTGAGTACGCTTCATACGAATGATGCCATCGGAGCGATACCGCGGCTGGTGAACATGGGCATTCCACCCGTATGGGTGGGGCCGTCTTTAATCGGCGTTTTGGCACAGAGGCTTGTGCGTCGTATCTGCCCGGAGTGCATCGAGGAACATCAACCGAAACCGGAAATCCTGCGTGATTTCGGTTTATCTCCGGACAGCTCGTTCGTTTTCTTTCATGGAAAGGGGTGCAAAGCGTGCCAAGGTGAAGGCTGTCGGGGGCGAACCGCCATTCACGAGCTGCTTGTCGTCACGGATGAAATTCGCGAGCAGATTTTCATTGATTCGACACCGGAAAAAATTCGCCAGATCGCAAAACGTCAGAATTTTCAGACGATGAGAATGGATGGATTGAAAAAAGCGCTGGATGGGGTGACGACGCTTGAAGAAATTCAGCGGTGTACGCGAAATTTCTAACGCGCTTGCACTAAGGGAGAAGGTATGAGTCACGGCCAGATGCTATTAGTCATCGGAGCCACGATTCTGTTCGGTACCGCGACATTGGGAATCTACCGCGGCATTCATAGTCACCAAAAGACGATGGTCGAAAGTGAAATCCTGCCGCGGGCGATGCTGCATGCCGAACGGTTTATCGAAGAAGCACGAACCCGTGCTTTTGATAAAGCATGCGTCTCGGGTTCTGTCTCATCTCCGAGTGAGCTGACATCGCCGGATTCTCTGGGGACGGAGAGTTTGGAAAGTTATCCGGTCTTCAATGATATTGACGACTTTCACGGGCTTAATAAATTCTGGCGCGAAAGCGGGGCTGACTTTCAGGCGAAGATAACGGTCAACTATGCCGATGGCAATTTGCAGAGCGGCATCTCGGATGTCAATTATCGCACCTTTATGAAGCGATTTACCGTGACGATCAGCAGCAACTATCTGGATTATAAAGTAACACTTGATCATCTGTTTACCTATTACTGAGGGTCCATGAGTTTGCTTGATATACAGGGTGCGTTCATCATCGGCGGTCTCTTGATGCTGAATATTTTGGGACTGAATCTGAATCTTTCCCGGAGTCACCACGAACTTTCTTCGGGATATGTTTCGCAGCGCGCCGCAGATGAACTCATCGCAGTCATGAGAAATGATTTCTCTAAAATTGGACATCGTGTGACAGGTGAAGAGCCTATCAAACTGTTCGATTCGACGCGGATTACATTTCTCGCCGATTTGGGAGACGACGGTTCGATTGATAAAATCGAATACAGCCTTTCGGATACGACGGCTCCAGCACAAACATCAAATCCGCGTGATCGTTTTCTTTACCGAACCATCAATAACGCACCCTTGCGTGGAATCGCGTTAGGTGTCGTAGCATTCAAATTGACTGGCTTTGATTTTCGAGGGAACGAAACGATGGCAACGGATACGATTCGCACTATCGAAATCTCGTTGGAGGTTGAAGCGACGGATCCTATTGGCGAAACATACAATCGCTTTATCCGTCGTGCCAAAGTCTCCCCGGTCTCTTTGGGACTCTAAAGAATCGGATTATTGTTTGTTTCTAAGTTTTTGGCTAAAGGACCAGTGTGGGCAAGATTGTCATCATTCTCGTCGCGGGTGTGATTCTCATTGGGGGAATCACATTACTTGCAATGAATCGCGTGAGTGTTGCGGTTATTGGTCGCTGCGTGGATCAACATGATCGCACCTGTGCTCGAAGCAATGCCATCAGCGTGGCGAATATGGCCATCGGTGCACTTGCTCGTGGTGAGGTATTGCAAGAAGTATCGGATGTGCCGCTTTTTTCGACGCGCGTGTCCTTGGATACGTTTGCTCTTACCGGAAGCCGCATAAAAATCATCGCTCGAGGATACGTGCCGGGAAAAGACACGGCTGTCGTGGAAGCGGTTGTCAATCTTTCAGCAAGCAGCCTATCTTTTGATATGCGAGCGGCTGTCGTTGCACGCTGTAATCTCGACACCCGAGGCGAGTTGATCATTGATGGACGAAATTTCAATACAAATGGTGCTTTAGTTGCATGCACAGGAACGCTTGCCGCCAGTACAACAAAGAAATTTCGAAGGAAACAGCTTTCAACAATCGGTGGGACGTATGATGGCGCCGATTATTCTCCTCAAATATCTTATCCTCAATTCTTAGTGGAACAGTGGGTTATATGGGAAGGCGGATTTCCTGATACACCTGACAAAGTGTTTGGCGGGGAAGGGGCGGGTTTTCCGGAAGGACGGTTGAAAGAAATTGCTCAGAGTGGCGTTGACGGAAGCCAGTATGTCACGAATCCTGCCGATTTAGTTTATCCCTTAACATCTCTGACCTATGTAGAGCTTCCGTCTGGAAAAAAATGGGATAAGATTGATTTTGGAGAAAGTGATGGGGTTCTCGTTGTGCATAATTCTCGAGGCAATGCTCTGATGAAAAATCTGAGGCGAGGGAAGTTCACCGGAATCATCATCACAGACAATATTGACCGAATTGAAAATCAAATCATCGGTGGAATTGTTCAGTTATCTCAAAACGCAAGTAAGTGGGCGGGTTGGGGAAGGATTCGTTTCAGTCGGGAGGCGATTGAACAGGCTTTAGGTATTCTTCAACAGGAGGGTTCAGAAAGCCCGTTGGTTGTTTCATGGTATGAGTAACAAGATTATTTTTGCAATAAAATAAAAAAGCCGCGCTGTTTTTCGCGCGGCTTTTTCTATCTATACTGAATAGGATTCTATCGAACGAGAAGCATCTTCCGTGTCTGGACAAATTCCTCGGTGCGCATCTGAACGAAATAGATGCCGGCAGCACAGGACTCGCATTGCCATTGCAGGAGATGGTATCCCGGTTGAAAATCACGATTCGCAAGCGTGGCAACGCGCCGTCCCAGAATATCATAAATCTCGATGGCGGCGTGCGACCTCTCAGGCAGCGCGATTCGAATAGTCGTGGAAGGATTAAACGGATTCGGATAATTCTGTTTTAGAGCGAACTCTTTGGGTATGCCATCCGATTCATCCGGATTCGTCGCGAGAGAAATCCAGAAATACCATACCTCACCAGATCCCCGCCACAAACCGCCGGTGTCATAGGCGCGAACTTTCCACCAGTATTCCCACCACATGAGATTCGTCAGGATAAGAGTCGTTTCAGGTACATCAAAGCTGTCGACTTCACTGAAATTTATATCCTCAGCTAAAAACACTCGATAGAAGACAACAGAATCTCCCAGATCAGGATCTGTCGTTGTTTCCCATTGCAGCTCAACATTCGGGAACCAAAACATGGTGCTGTCTGCCGGCGAAAGCAGATGAAACGGACTCGGCGGCTCGCGATAGAAAACAACGAAATTCCAGCCGGTTTCGGGCATTGCCCAACGCGAAAGCCCAGCGCAATTCACCGCGCGCACTTTCCAATACACCGTAACATCATCGGCGAGTTCTCCTTCGGTGAAAGTATAGAAGCTGCTGTCGATAATTATCGAATCCATATCAACGAAACCGGAATCCTGACTCCAGTACAACACATAGTGAATCGCGTCGTAAGGATTCAGCGAGGAAGCTTCTTGCCAATCGAGAGTCGGTGTAAGCGTCCAAACGGTATCGGCGCTCGAGGGAGAAAGCAGCGCGAAAGCATCCGGGGATTGATACGTGAAACCGTTGGCGTGAATCAACCGGTTACCGGGGTGTGCATTCGGGACAGCGTCGTTCTCATTGTGCCACTCACCATCACCGGGATCATAGAAGAAACTGCGATTGCTGTTCTCACCCGTCGTATCGCGTGCGAAGGCTTCGTAGCCAACAGAGTCAGGATTGCTTACCGCTATAAAGAAATCGCTTTCAAAAATCAAAGGGTAATCGCTGTCTCGCAGAACGACTTCCGCCCAGAGAGGAACGCCTTCGGGCAAGCCGCCGATAACATTGCCGACCGAGCCGGTGATGTCGCTGTAGAGCAGTTCACCGGGCAGCCCACCATTGTCTTGGTAGATTTCCATTAGCACAGGTTCATGACTCGCATTCGGCTGTGAGTGAGCGACAGCGAATCGCGTCGCGCATAATGCAAACGGAAAAGCTTCCGGACTGAATTTCACGGCCCATCTAAAGCGAGTGTCTTCCATCCAGTCGAAGTGTTCGCCCTCACCGTCATCGTAAACCATTTCCTCCGGGCATGGAGAGCCGATGTCGAACGAGAAATTACTCGTACTGTCGGCGGCTCCAAGCGCGTCAATAGCACGAATATAATATTCATAGCGCCCCTCGTCGAGTGCTTCTAAGAGAGCGGCGTATTCATTCGGATAGCCGGTCGCTTCTAAAACGGTGTGACTGTAGTTGGGTGCGTTTTCCAGCCGGTAGAAAAGCTGAATCGCAGGAGGCTGCGGCAGAGATTCGTCTAAAATCACGGCTGTCACAAGTGCGGGTAATTCCCAAATATCATGCAGCGGATCATGGACGATTTGCGGCGCTTCGTTTGGGGTAATAATCCAGAAATCTTCGGGAGTGATACTGAACGCATCCGGTTCATTGACGCTTTTGACGCGAATTCGACATTGGAATGATGAAGGCCCGGTTACGATCCAATTTTCTTCTCCATCGTTTGCCGCATTCGCAAAAAGTATCTCCCACTCTCCTGCAGGGTAGTTGCGGTTGACTGCAATTTCGACATCACCGGATACGCCGCCGGAAATCCAGGCAATCATGCGGCTTTCGCCAATCGTCCAGAGTTCATCTCCTACAGGCGATGTGACTTCGATACACGGGCTGATAATCGCAAAATCCGCATCCGATGAATCACCCTGTGACGGAGTGTTGTCGCTGATG
>CBDVDL010000008.1:0-18610 GCA_965372735.1 uncultured Alphaproteobacteria bacterium
CAAGCGCGTCGCGGATATTGCCAAGCAAGGGCGCATGGCTGAAACAGGCCGCTACATGCAGGCATTTTCGCTGCGTGATGCAGGGGAAGCCGAAACGACCATACGAGTTCTCGAACAGTTTGCGGAAGATTTTCCGGAAAGCCGCGACCTCGACCGCACGATTTTTCTGATAGCGCAAGTGCAGGAAGAAGATCTGCACAACACCGCCGCCGCCCTCGCCAGCTACGAGAAAATCCTTGCCGATTTCCCCGAATCTACGTATCTTGAACAAGCCCGTAAACGCGCAAGAGCTTTAGAGAAGGCGCTGTAGAAGACATGATTATCAATCTTGATATATTACTCGAGGGCGGAGAAGGGCAGTATACTGAATTTAAGAGTCTCCATGATTTCACAAATCCTGCAAATCCAAAGCCAAGAAATCTCAGAGAAATCGCAAAGGATGTTGCCACGTGTCTTGCGGCATTTGCCAACGCCGATGGAGGAACTCTTATTTTGGGTGTGGAGGATGATGCTAAGGTCTCAGGCATGCCATTTGATAAAGATCGGATAGAAACTATTTTTAAAATAGCAAGAGATTCATGGAAGAACACGGTACCACATAGATGTGATACAATTGAACATTCGGGCCATACAGTGATCGCAATTGAGGTTGAATCGCAGCTGGATGTGTTCAGCCTCACAGATGGAAGAACACCCTACCGAAATAAAGATCAAACGGCGTGGCTGGAGGCGTATCAAGTTGAAGCATTGAAGAAGGCGAAGAGCAATACGCTCTTTGAACGAATGATTGTCCAAGACGCTGATTTTAGCGATCTAGATGCGGAGCTAATGGGAAGGTTTCGCGAAAGCGTAGGAGCTCAGCCGTCTTTCTCAGATGAACAGATATTGATAGAGCAGGATCTCGCGATTAGGGACAGGACGAAAATTCGATTAACGTTAGCCGCTTGTTTACTATTTGGAAAGCCTCCAATGCTGCGTTTTCACGAGCGATGTGGAATCAATTTCAGACGGTTCGAAGGAACAAAAGCTCTTACGGGGTCTCGAAGCAATGAAATTCAAGATGTTTCATTAGAGGAACCCCTCCCAAGACTGATTGAGAAAACATTTGAACTCCTGAAAAACCAGATAAAAGTTTCGAGAAAACTTCGGGATCTGTTCTTCGAAGAGCGGCCTGAATATCCGACCTTCGCGTGGCAAGAGGCGATTGTGAATGCAGTTGCACACCGCAACTACTCTTTCAGAGGGAGCGATATCGAGATACGTATGTTCGATGATCGCCTGGAAATCAAGAGCATAGGCCTTCCACAGGAACCAGTTAAGATAGAAGATTTGCAGCAGGGGAAATCTGTACATGCTTCAAGAAATCCGCGAATCATGCGCACCTTGAAGTATCTTGGTTATGTGCGCGAGCGTGGCGAGGGACTGCCACGAATGTTTGAAGAAATGGAAGATTCCAATCTCCCAACTCCTGAGTTGCGGGCCGAGGGGGAGTTTTTTGCTGTAACATTGAAGAACACACCCGTTTTTGATGATGAAACAATGAACTGGTTGCGCGTTTTTCCACTGGACAGAGTAAATGATAGACAAAGACGAGTACTGGCAAATTGCTATCAAAGTGGGAAAGGCTATTTTGTGTTGAGAGAATATTCGATTCTTAACCGCGTGGATAAAGAAACGGCACAGAAGGAAATCCGTGAACTTTTGAGCCTGGGAATTATCGAGCTCGTTAATAAACGGAAAGCTGCAAAGTATTATCCTGTGCTCCAAAAGGGAAGTCTCGAAGAAAAGCTAAAAGATTACTTCGCAAGGCATAAATACTTGACTAACAAGGAGTATCGCCGCATAGTTGGTAATATTCCTCCTATTGCAGCTTCCACAAAATTGCGCAGACTTGTAGAAGAAGGATTGCTTCGAAGAGAAGGAGAAAGACGTGGAACACGGTACTACCCAACTCAAAAACTGCTTTAAGGTTGAATAACCGCCCAAAAACTGCCCAAATAGCTTAATAGCTGAATAATCGCTTTAAAAACTGCTAAAATGGCTTAATAGTTTTGAAAAGTTATTAAAAAGGATAGGTAAAAACGCTTCTCAAGTTGAGCGGTTACAATGTATTACAAAGAAATCAAAAACGAAAACAAAAACACCCATCCTATTGTTTATTAACACCTTAAGAAATCGAGTTATTAATCTTTTGCAATTTCAATTAAAAGAGAATAAGTACCTATGAACCCAATAGTTGAATGTGTGCCGAATATTTCCGAGGGGAGGGATCGGGCGAAGATTGACCGGGTGGCGGGTGAAGTCGCCAAGGTGCCCGGCGTGACTTTGCTTGATGTTGACCCGAACGGGGATTACAACCGCTGCGTGATTACGTTCGCGGGTAATCCGGATGCGTGCGTCGAAGCGATGTTCCGATTGACAGCGGCGGCGGTCGAAGAGATTGATATGACTGTCCAGAAAGGCGAGCATCCGCGGATGGGAGCGGTCGATGTCGCGCCGTTTGTGCCGGTGAGCGATATCACGATGGCTGAATGCGCGAAGCTTGCGGAGAGATACGGCGAACGCGCGGGCAGAGAACTCGGCATTCCGGTTTATCTCTACGAAGCCGCAGCAAAAACACCTTCGCGACAGAATTTGGCGAAGGTGCGCCGCGGCGAATACGAGGGTTTGGAAGAGAAACTGAAAGACCCGGTTTGGGCGCCGGATTTCGGCCCGGCCAAGTTCGTGCCCAAATTCGGAGCGGTCGCGACCGGCGCGCGCTTCTTTTTGATTGCTTACAATGTGAATCTCGATACACCTGATGCGGGTGTTGCTCAGGACATCGCATTGCATGTGCGGCAAATGGGCTGGCCAATGACGGACGCGAAAGGCGAGCTTATACTCAGCGCTAAAGGTAAGAAGGTGCACCATCCCGGCCCGCTGTTGTTTGTCAAAGGTATGGGCGTTTATCTTGAGGAAAGCGACTCCACTCAGATTTCGATGAACCTGACGAATTTCCGAATCACGCCGCCGCATACCGCTTACGAGCAGGTCAAGCACGAAGCCGAAACCCGCGGCGTTAAAACCCGCGGCACGGAAGCCGTCGGTTTGATTCCCATAGAAGCGCTGCTGCTCGCCGCCGAATATTACCTCTGGCGCGACGGCGGCTCCCGGCCGCAAACAGAGCGCGAAGCCGTGCAGCTTGCGCATGACAAATTGGAACTTTCATCGTTCAATCCTTTCGTGCCTGAAAAGAAAATTATTGAATACGCCATTTCATAGAAACCAAAGAGCAGATTTTTATGTCTGAAAAAACTATTGATTTCCCCGCGAAACTGATTTACCAGCCGACACAGAATTTTATCGAACAAGTCGCGTCGAAAGCTCCCGCGCCTGGTGGCGGCTCCGCGGCGGCGCTTTCCGGCGCGATTGGTTCGGGTCTGCTTTCGATGGTCTGCACATTAACTATCGGCAAGAAAGCTTACGCGGACGTCGCGCAGGAGCTGCAGGACGTACGCGCGCGCACCGAAGCCGCTCGAGCCAAGCTGACCGCCCTTGTCGATGAAGACACCGCCGCGTTCAATCGCTTCCGGGTTGCGCGCAAGTTGCCCGCGCGAGATGACGCCGAAACGAAAGCGAAAGAAGCGGAACTTGCTGCGGCCACACAGGAAACGATTGACGTTCCCATGACGACGATGCAGACTTGTTTGGAAGTTTTGCGCGACGCGCCGGTTGTTGCCGCGAAAGGCAACGAGAACTGCGTTTCCGACGCGGGTGTTGGAGCCGCACAGCTCTATACGGGGCTTGTCGGCGGCGGCTGGAATGTTTTGATTAACCTGAGCGGTCTTGAAGACGCCGCCAAAGCCAAGGCGCTGCGAAAAAAAGTAATGACGGCCTGGCAAGAAGGCGGAGAACTTATCAAGAACGCTTTTCAGATTGTCCAAGAGAAACTCGATGGGGAAAATACAGATTCTGCCTGAGCATCTGGCGAATCAGATTGCCGCCGGTGAAGTTGTCGAACGGGGAGCTTCTGTGCTTAAGGAGCTCGTCGAAAACGCTATTGACGCCGGCGCGAGTCGGATACAGGTGCATTTGCGCGGTCAAGGCCGCGAACTGATTCAGGTGGTGGATGACGGCCAGGGGATGGAGCGCGATGATCTTCTCTTGGCTTTTGAACGTCACGCGACGAGTAAAATTTCTACACTGGACGATTTATTTCAAATCCGTTCGCTGGGCTTTCGCGGAGAAGCGCTTCCTTCGATTGCATCGGTCAGCGTCGTCGAAATGCGCACGCGGACAGAGAAATCGCCCTCCGGAACACTGCTTCGCTTGGAAGGCGGCATTGCCGGCGTGCCGGAACCCTGCGCGTGCCCGCGAGGCAGTTCCGTCGCGGTTCATTCTCTCTTTTACAACACACCTGCCCGCGCGAAATTTTTAAAAAGCGCACCTACCGAATTTCAGCATCTTTTATCCACTTTCAAACGTTATGTTATTGCCTATCCGGATATCAACTGGTCGCTTTTTCATAACGAAGCATCGGTTTTCCAGCTTCCGGCGACCGATTTCGATGGGCGTTTGTCCGATTTGTTTGGAACGGGCTTCATCGAAAAACTTCTGCCGGTGGATTTTGAACAGGAGCCGCTGCGCGTCTGGGGTTATGTGGGCAAGGCAGAGCTACACCGGAAGAGCCGCGGAGAGCAGTATCTGTTTTTGAACCGGCGAGGCATCCAACATCGCGTCGTTCATAATGCTGTGAAAGTTGGTCTCGATATGTATCTGCTGCCGGGGGAATGGCCGTTTTATGCTCTCTTCATGGAAATGGATCCGCGCTCGTACGATGTGAATGTGCATCCGTCCAAAACAGAAGTGAAATTCAACAACGAACAGCTCATTCATTCGGTTGTTCGCAGAGCGGTTCGAGAAGCATTGCGGGATATTCAGTCGGAAATCGTCTCCCAAAGCGACGCTCCGTTTCAGAAAAGACCGGCGCATCCAATTGATCTTCGCGGCGGCTCAACAGTGCCGGGAGATATTCGGGAAGCGCTGAAACCTTACGAAGATTTATTCTCAACGGATGCGACTCCATTGCAGCCGGTGACGTTTGGCAAAACAACCGAGCCGTACTCTCCGCCTATTCAAATCTGGCAGGTTCACAACAAGTATATCGTTTCGCAGGTGAAATCGGGGCTGGCTGTGATTGACCAGCACGCCGCGCATGAGCGCCTCCTTTTCGAAAAAGCCCAGCCCGCGCTTCAAGGGCAGCAGATGAATTCGCAGCAACTTCTTTTCCCGCTGCTCGTCGAGCTTTCTCCGGAAGACGATTTGCTCTTGCGCGATCTTTTGCCGGAGCTTGTGAAATTGGGTTTTGTGCTGCGCGAATTCGGCCCGAGGTCGTGGTCGATGGAAGCGGTACCAGCGGGGCTTGCTCGCGCGTCCGAAACGGATTTAGCGACGGGGCTTCTGGATATGTATCGCGAGTGGAGCGAAGCCAAGCTCGAACCGCAGGATGCGTTGGCTGCTTCTTTTGCGTGTCATACCGCGATACGAACCGGCGATTCGCTTTCGCCTGTGGAAATGAACGCTTTAATCGACGACCTTTTCGCCACCGAATTTCCCTATACCTGTCCGCACGGACGCCCCACCATCATTTATCTGACACTGGCCGAACTTGACCGACGCTTTAAGCGGACGACGTGAAGTGGCGGCGGCGATGAAGCGCGTGCTTGTTTTAGCCGGTCCGACGGGTGTGGGAAAAACCGATGTTTCTATCCCCCTGGCGCTTGCGCACCGGGGGGAAATTATTTCTGCGGACAGCCGGCAAATTTTCCGCGACCTTGAGATCGGAACCGCGAAACCCACCAAAGAAATGCGCGCGAAAGTCGTGCATCATTTCGTGGATGAACTCAGTATAAGCGAACGCTGGACAGCAGGAGATTTCGGACGGGCGGCGAGGGCGAAGGTTGAAGAGATTTTCGAGCGCGGTCATTTGCCGATGATTGTGGGCGGTTCGGGCTTTTACATTCGCGCACTTCTCGACGGCTTTTTTGAAGTGGAAGATGACGAAAGCGATTACGGGCCGCTAAGGGAAAGGCTGAAAGAAGAAGGCGCGGAAGCTCTGTACGCAGAGCTGCAGAAAGTGGACCCGGAAAGCGCGTCGCATATTATGCCGCAGGACAGCAGCCGTGTGCTGCGCGCTTTGGAAGTCTATCAGCGAACCGGCACGCCTTTATCCGAATGGCATAAGCGCCCGACGGAATCATTGCCCTACCAAGTGGCATTCTATTGTCTGCGCATGGAGCGCTCGGTGATTTACGAGCGAGTGAATCAGCGCGCGCTGAATATGCTGAATGAAGGGCTCGTGGATGAAGTTCGAGCTCTGATGGAACGCGGATTCGATGAAACAACGAATGCGTTGCGCACGCATGGCTATCAGGAAGTCTTTCCTTATCTGCGCGGCGAATACGGCTATGACGAAATGGTGGACAATATTCAGAAAGCGGTGCGCCATTATGTCAAGCGGCAGTTTACATGGTTTCGCCGAGACCCGCGCGTGGTTTGGATAGACTGTAATCCTAAAGAGACTCCTGAAACCATCGCACAAAGAATCATCGCTCATTGGAGGCAAGCATGAAAGATTTCCGAAGTGTTCATATTATCGCGACCATAGTCCGTGCTTCGATAGTCGCTGTCGCACTCGTTGTTTTCAACGATGCTCTATTTTGCCAAGCGAGACCATCAGATGCAGAACGGTTTGGCCCAATTGACCCGTCACTCATTATCCTCGAAATTCCCAAGACATCCTGCGAATATGCCGAGCCGTTTTTCGTTTATACCGGGATTCGCAATCCATTCGCCGATACGGTATGGGTGGCGGATCAGAGAGATAATGATGAGTTGGAGTTTCTGGATTCAGAAGGAAACCTCCTCGAAATGAGAAAGTATGAGGGTAGCGAAGATTTGATAACAGAATATTTTTGGGTTCCAGTCTATTACCCTATCGCCCCCGGAGATACTTTTCACCGAAATTTTGATCTGTGTTATACTTCACATCACGAGATACCGCGGATTCCACTCCCCAATTCGCATTTGAAGTTGCCGGCTTTTCGCGTGGGAAAGTTTCGGTTGAGAATTACCTATGAATTATTTGTCGGCAAGCATTATCCCGGAGACGCTTCTCTTGGAAAGGTATCGCGTACCGTCGATTTGGAGGTTCGTCAACCTTCACCGAAACGGCAGCGATGTATCGACTTAGTCCAAGATGGATTGTTTGACCTCAATGTCGAGGGTATTAACCACTATTTTACTCTGCGAGAGAGCATCGAGAACGCTTGCCCGGGCTCCTCTATCCTTCAAAATCTGGATGCCGCGCTCTACATGGCACTTCTTTCATATTTGAGCTCAAAATGGTTTCACGAACAACCGGTTTCTTTTGATTTATCGAAAGTTGAAGCCGTACTTTTAGATGTTGCGCAACGGTACCGAAGAATGCGTATAGGACGAGGAGCATTGCTCGACCTGTACTATGCTTATCGTGCCAAAGATGCCAGAGCTCGAGGTGTACAGGTTTTCGACAGCATCGCCCAAGAATACCCAAATCTGCTTTTTGGAGTGAATGCGGAATACTTAAAAACCGCGATAGAGAATAATTGGCAGAGTGGACCGGATATTTGGTCGGATTACAAGCGACGTCATAAACGAGCACAATAAGAATTCACCAAAGATTCATAGAGATATCATTATATGTGTAAAAAGATTGGGGAGTTGAGCATGGAAAGCTTTCGAAATGTTCACATCATTGCATCTATGTTTCGCGTTACAATAGCCATAATAGCTTTCGTTGTTCTCAACGATGCGTTATTCTGCCAAGCGAAATCGGATGCGGAGCGATTTGGCCCTATTGACTCTTCGCTCATTATTCTCGAAATTCCCAAAACATCCTGCGAATACGCCGAGCCTTTCTTTGTCTATACCGGAGTTCGTAATCCGTTCAGCGATACGATATGGGTCAAGCGTGAGGGGGACTATGATGAGTTGGAGTGTCTGAATTTAGAAGGAAATCTGCTTGATATACGACAGTATGAAGGTTATGAACATTTGAGAATGGAATATCTTCGAATACCGATATATGATCCCATTGCCCCCGGAGATACTATTCATCGCAATTTTGATTTGTGCTTTGGTACCTATCGCGAGAAACCCCGAATTCTACATCCTGCGTCGCATCTGGAGTTGCCGGCTTTTCGCACGGGAAAGTTTCAGTTGAGAATTACCTACGAGATTTTTGTCGGAAAATATTATCCCGGAAATGTTTCTCTGGGGAAGATATCACGTACCGTTGATTTGGAGGTTCTTCAACCCTCGCCGGAAAGGCAGAAGTGTATCGAATTAGCCCAAGAGGGGCTCTTTGACCTCAATATCGAGGGCATCGACCATTATTCTACTCTGCGAGAGAGCATCGAGAACACTTGCCCGGGCTCTTCCGTCCTTCAGAATCTGGACATGGCGTTGCATAAGGCTCTTGTTTCATATTTAAGCTCAAAATGGTTCCACGAACAGCCGGTTTCCTTTGATTTGTCGAAAGTTGAAGCCGTACTGTTGGATGTTTCGCGGCGGTACCGAAGAATGAATACTGGAAGAGGTGCATTACTTGACCTGTTCTATGTTTATCGTGCCAAAGATGCCAGAGCTCGAGGTTTACAGGTTTTCGACAGCATCTCCCGCGAATACCCAAATCTGCTTTTTGGAGTGAAAGCGGACTTCTTGAAAACCGCGATAGAGAATAATTGGATGGATACATCACAAAAGTGGACGAAGTACAAGCGACGTCATAAACGAGCACAATAAGAATTCACGAAAGATTCATTGAGATATATCACCATGCGTACAAGAAGGTTACGGAGTCAGACGTGAAAACGTTTCGAGCTACCAAAATTATCGCCACATTGGGACCGGCATCACGCGATGAAAAGGTGATTGCGTCGCTGATTGAAGCGGGCGTGAATCTTTTCCGGCTCAATTACGCGCATGAAACGCGAGAGCAGCATGCGGAGACAATCGCTCTCGTCCGGCGCGTCAGTAAAAAAATGAAGGCGACGATTGGCATACTTGCGGACATCGCCGGGCCGAAGATTCGGTTGGGAGAGCTGCCAGGCGGACAAGCTCGGTTGTTGCAGGGGCAACTGATTACGATTTCCGATAAGCCGTCCGGGCCGGATGTGTGGCCGGTTCAGCTTCCGGAATTTCCGAAGTATGTCGAAGCCGGAGATCCGGTTTATATGGACGATGGGACAAAGCTACTCACGGTCGAAGCGGTTTCGAAAGATTTCGTGCGTTGCCGCGTGAAGGTCGGCGGTGTCGTCGTCAGTCGTAAGGGAATTAACCTGCCCAAGATACGCAAAGCGCTTCCGGTTGTCGGGAAGAAAGACCGGGAAGATGCCAAGAGCGCTCTTCAAGCGGGAGCGGATTGGCTGGCGCTTTCGTTCGTGGGAGATGCTTCGGATGCCGATACGCTGCGCGATTTGATGAAAGAAATCGAGATAACGCGACCGCTGCTGGCGAAACTCGAACGTCCAGCCGCTATCGAGAATTTGGAATCCATCGTCGAAGCGTTTGACGGCGTGATGGTTGCGCGGGGGGATTTGGGAATTGAAATCGAATTTGAAAAAGTGCCCGCTGTGCAGGCGCGAATCATACGAGCGGCGGCTCAGGCGGCGAAACCGGCTGTGGTGGCGACGCAGATGTTAGAGTCCATGGTGCATTCGCCTCGTCCCACGCGGGCGGAAGTGACGGATATCGCTTATGCGATTGAAATCGGAGCGGATGCGATTATGCTTTCTGAAGAAACCGCCGTCGGAGAGAATCCCGTGGAAGCCGTGCGCGTCATGGACAAGGTTGCAAAAGCCACAGAAGTCCTACACAAGGACGACAGTGCTGCTATAGCTTTATTGTCACAGAAGCAGGGGGATGTCGAAGCGGCGATTGGAGCCGCTGCGGCGCGTCTGGCGAGGGATATTTCCGCGCGAGCGATTTTATGTCCCACAACGTCGGGTGCCGCTGTTCGGGCTGTCGCAAAATACCGCCCGCAAGTGCCCATCGTTGCAGTCAGCAACAGCATGGAAGTTGTCGGTCATCTGACACTTGCGAGCGGCGTGCTGCCTTTTTATCGAGCCTTGACTCAGAACACGGATGAACGGCTGCTTGCAGCGGAACAACTGGCGCAGGAAGAAGGGTTTGCTTCGCCGGGAGATGTTGTCGTGGAAGTCGGCGGTTACCCTCCGGGTAAGGGCAACGCGAATCTGGTGCGCGTGCAGAGGTTTTAGAATCGTTTCAGGTGCGATGATAAGAAGAAGCCGCGTGGTATGCGAACCACGCGGCTTCTCTTTTTTAAGGCAAGGGGCTGAAGCCACCTTGTTAGTATATAGCCTGCAAGTAAACAAGGGGCTTCAGCCCCTTGCCTACTTCCACCGCGAGTGGGTGCCTTAAGCCTCTCGCGCAACATTTCGCCGAGGCAGATCCCCTGACCTGCCCGGAATGTCATAGTAGAGACACTACTTTCGAGAGACAGTATAAGAAACAGGCTCAGTGGGTGGGATTGAGCCTGATGGTTTGTTTCGTAAGGGTAATCCCATACTCCGCCAACTCCTTGAGCATTGGATGATAAAGCTGAGGGAGCGTCGGCGGCATCTGAACACCTATCGCCTTCAACTCACCTTCAAGGATCATCCGCACAGCTATCGCTGCCGGCAATCCCACGCAACGCGCCATCGCCGAATCTCCACCCGGCGTACCTTCATGGACCATTGTTGCCAAGCGTTTCTCTCGATGATCGTCGAAGTCGGCAATTACTTCAACATGAATAATCGTCATATCCGTCTCGCCGGGAGCATACCTCATTTTCTTCAGCAACAACTCGATAAAAACATCGAGACGGGAACCAATTGCGGTGGAAATCGGAGTGTCCTCAAATAATCCCAGCCAGCGCAGTCGGTTCATAATATCCGACTTCATGTCCACTTTCAGGAATTTGGCGTATTTCTCTTCCAGGCCAAAAGTCGGTCCCGCACCGATTAGTGATTCCGCAAACTGCCGAAAGGTCTGACCGGAAAAGTCCCATTCATCTTGGTTATCCAACAATCCAAGTTTGATAAAATTCCGCATGTTGTTGCTGTAGCCCGAGAAGCGAAGAAGACCGCGATAGAAAGTGATATTTTCATCCAATCCAAAAGGCTTTAGATAGCGTGTGCAGTCTTTGTTGGGATAGGTTTCAAACGTGCCCAATCCTTCAATATCAACCAGATGATGGTCTTCAAAAAGCTGATTTCCGGAGATTTCGATACGCTTTCCTTCCATCAGATAAGCAGCCGGAACCTGAGCTGCGAGCAAAACTCCCTTAGGTTCCCATGAGAACTTGTAGCCCATCGGGTTGTTGTTGAATTTGAAGGAAGGCAGACCTGCGCCGTAGGATTTCAAGCTGAGGATTCTGCCTCCTTCCGCTCGAATTTCGTCCAGTATCATCTGGGTCGCGAAATGATCAATGCCCGGATCTTCTCCCAACTCATTGAGAATCAATACACCTCTTTCTTTTGCTTCAGCATCAAAAGCCTTCACAGGTGGGATTTCGTAAGAAGTACTCACCATGTGTTTCCGGCATTCCAGACAGGCTTTCACCACCATCACATGATATGCCTTGGGGATCATATTGACGACAATATCGTGATCCCGAACCAATTGCACCAACGCGTCTTCTTGGTTGCTTGCCCAGGCGATGACCTTTCCCTGTGGACGACCGGCAATGATCTTCTCGCCTTTTTCCGGGGTTCGCGCAGCCATCGTGACCGCGTAGCCGCACTTGTCGATGAAATAGTCCACGAGGGGCTTCGTCACATGTCCGGCCCCCAAGATTAATATATTCTTCACGATTACCTATTTGGGTTGGTCAGTATCCAAGCGGTCGTGTTGTTCGGATAACTGATTGATGGTTGGCTTTCGATTCAGATTAAAGATACCGTATTTTGCCCACAATACCTAATGCTCACGTCACTTTGGTTCGCCCGGAATATAAAATGCGCCATTCGAAAGTTTGTTTTACGCGAGGGGCTTGAGGTGCCCATTCGCGGCGAAGTGTTTTGGTTCCGGGCGGGTGATATACCCACCATGGCGAGAATTCCGGTCGGTCGGAGGGGCTTTATCATTATATGTAATAATAATATAGCTTGTGAAACATCTTCCGAGATTCTCATATCTAACTTATCGAAGATAAAACGTTAAACATCCCACAGTGAACCTGTCCTCCCTTGACGTCCGTTTGAATGCGAGAAGAATCTTTCGTATCTTAGTATAATCAATCAGTTCAGAAATAAATTTACCCCGCTACGCGGGTGAAAATTGTTTGTTTCACCGGAGGTTAGTAATATGCGTTTCTTTTGCTGTATAGTTTTTATCATGGCTGCTTTAGGCGCAGCTTTCAGTTTGCAAGCCGAGGAAATCGGCTTTTTCCGTTTTCCGGCGGTTCAAGGCGACCGTGTTGTATTTACGTCGGAAGGTGATTTGTGGTCGGTACCGTTCTCGGGCGGCAACGCTCATCGCTTGACAACACATGCCGGACAGGAGCGTTATGCGGCCTTTTCGCCGGATGGGAAATGGATTGCTTTCACGGGATATTATGACGGCAATAATGATGTCTTTGTCATCCCGGCAGAAGGCGGCGTACCGAAACGGCTGACTTATCATCCCTATGGGGATTACGTCTGCGGTTGGACGCCGGAAGGAAATATCGTTTTTCGATCAGGGCGCGAAACCCCAAATCGATTCTACAAGCTCTACACGATTTCGCCGCAGGGTGGATTTCCGCAGCCAATGAAACTCGACAAGGGCGCAACGTATAGTCCTGAACCCGGCGGAAAACGTTTTGCGTACACGCGAGTCAATTTGAATTTCCGCACGTGGAAACGCTACAAAGGCGGCTGGGCGGAAAACATCTGGATTGCCAATCCCGATAAAATGGAATTCACGAAGATTACTGATTACGACGGCAACGACGGCAATCCAATGTGGCACGGAGACCGCATCTATTACACCCGCGACATCACCGGGCGCAATAATATCTGGTCGATGAAGCCGGATGGCAGTGACCAGCAACAGCACACATTCAATGAAGGCTGGGATGTGCGTTTTCCGTCGCTCGGCAGCGGGAAGATTGTTTATCAATTGGCTATGGATGTCTGGGCTTTGGATATCGCCAGCGGCCAGACACACAAGATTGATATCCAGCTTCCGACAGATCGGCTGCAGTCACGAGAGAAATTCACGAGTCCCGGCCGCTATTCCCGGCGGATGGGTTTGTCTCCAGATGGCGGGCGCATGTTGCTGGTCGCGCGCGGAGAGATTTTTACGATTCCTACCAAGCGCAAGGGACTCATTCGCCGCATCACTTACTCCACAGAAGCGCGCGAAAAGTTTCCTGTTTACACGCCCGACGGCGACTCTATCCTTTGCTTTTCGGATCAAACCGGTGAGGAGGAACTGTTCATTTATCCGACAGACGGCAGCGGTGAAGGCCGCCGGATAACGCATGGTGGTTCGGGATGGCATATGCCGCCTGTTTTCTCGCCCGACGGCGAATATCTGCTCTATGGTGATAATGAGACGCGACTCAATCTGCGGAAGATGGAGACGGGTGTGGTTCGGGAGATTGATAAGGGAGCGTGGGAAATCTGGGATTATGCGTGGTCGCCGGACAGTAAATATATCGCGTTCTCGCGCACGGTTTCAAACAGCTTTGGAGTGGTCTGCATCTATGATGTCGAAAGTGACAACGTCGTTCAGGTCACGGATCCGATGTTCGACAGCGGCGATGTCGCTTGGGATCCTGATGGAAAGTATCTCTATTTCATGTCGCAGCGTTTCTTCAATCCGCGAATCGATTATGGTAATGACTTCATCTATACGTTCGATGAATTAACGTGCCCGTACGCGTTGATTCTGTCGGCGGACGAAAAATCGCCGTTTGCTCTAAAAGATGATGAAGCGGAAGAAGATGATGATGAGGACGAGAACGGGGATGAAGATAATGGGGACGATGAAGAAGACAATGAGGATGAGGAAGAGACTGTCGAGGTGGAGATTGACTTCAATGGCTTGGCGAATCGCATTGTTGAAATGCCGATGAAGCCCGGCAACTATGCGGGTTTAACGGCTGTCAAAGGAAATATTTACTTCATGAAATGGAAAAAGAGAGGGTTGCTCGATTGGCAGGTTTTCGAGGACTCAGGCCCTCGCGCCGAGCTTCATATGTTCAATCTCGAAAAGAAAAAGGATTTCAAAGTCGTCAGCGGTGTTGCCGGTTATGTGGTTTCTTATGATAAAGAGAAAGTGCTGGTGAAAAAGAAAGACAGCTATATCCTGATGGATGCGGGCGAGGAAAAAGCTCCCGAGCCTGACGAAGATGATCCGGACGCCGGTATTCATCTCGAAGACCTCGATGTGGAAGTGGAGCCGAGAGAAGAATGGGTGCAGATTTTTAATGAAGCATGGCGACTCATGCGCGACTTTTTCTATGACCCGAACATGCACGGTGTGGACTGGCCGGCGGTGAAAAAACAATACGAGCCGCTGGTCAAGCGTATTTCGGATAGAGATGAACTCAACGATCTCATCGGAGAAATGGTCGGCGAACTCAGTGTGGGACACGCCTATATTTTCGGTGGCGACCAGCGGCGCGGCAAGCGCATCGGCGTAGGATTGTTGGGAATTGATGTCGAACCTGATGCGCGCAGCGGCTATTATAAAATCACGCGCATTCTGAAAGGCGATTCGTGGGATGAAGAACATACATCACCATTGGGCGCTCCCGGCATGGGCGTCAAGGAAGGCGATTATCTCTTGGCAATCGACAAACGTCCTGTCCGCGCTGACGAGAATTATCTGGCTCGGCTTGTGAACAAAGCGGAAGAAACGATTGTTATCACCGTGAATGACCGGCCAACGATGGAGGGCGCGAAAGACCTTGTTTTAAAGACATTGTCGAGCGAATCCAGTCTTCGTTATCGTGACTGGGTGTTAAGCCGCCGGGACTATGTGCGCAAAAAAGCCGGAGATAAACTGGGCTATGTTCATCTAAGCAACATGATGGGAGACGGGCTTTCGCAATGGGGACGGGATTACCCGCCTCAATCCGGAAAACCGGGATTGATTATGGATGTCCGCTACAATGGCGGCGGCAATGTTGCGCAGATGATTTTGGCGATGCTGGATAGAACTGTCTGGACAGTCGGTAAACCGCGCGCGGGAACCTATCGCTATCGGCGTCCGGCGACTGGTTTTCATGGACACATGATTTGCGTGTGCAATCAGGAAACCGGCAGCGATGGAGAGACATTTACGGAAGGATTCAAACGTTTGGAATTGGGGCCGGTTGTCGGCAAGCGAACGTGGGGCGGTTGGGTCGGCATTCGCGGCGGAAAACCTCTGATTGACAACGGTTGGTTTACGCAGCCGGAATTTTCAGGCTGGGGCATGGAAGGAAAATGGCTTATCGAAGGACGCGGCACCGATCCGGATGTTGATCTTGAGAACAACCCCAAATCTGTTTTGGAAGGCAAAGACCATCAGCTCGATTACGCGATTGATTACCTGCTGGATAAGATTAAAAACGAACCGATAACCTTGCCCGCGCAGCCACCGTATCCCGATAAATCGAAGTAATGGCTCGCCGAGCCGGGTTCAGCGCAAGCCCCCGTATAACCCAACGGCGAATTCATCGCGCGTAACCCGGCCGGAACTGTTAGCCGCTGTGAGTAGGCTGACTTAAATTCAGCAACACAAAAGGCCGTGCGAAACCATGCACGGCCTTTTTATTTTTCCACTATTAGAGAGTCGCTATTTCATGAAGATCATTTTCTTGGTATCGGTGAATGCGCTGGCATCAATTCGGTAGAAATAGATACCGGAAGGAAGCGGCGATGCGTCAAAGGTCACTTTATGCTGACCGGTTTCCTGATATTCACTCACTAAAACTGCCGCCTCGCGTCCTAACACATCAAAGATTCGCAATTGCACGTGCCCGCTCTCTTTCAAGTCGTAAACGATGGTCGTGTTTGGATTGAACGGATTCGGCCAGTTGGCATAAAGGCGATAGCTGACGACTTCCGGCTTTATGGGTGTTACCGGAGAATCCGTTTCAAAGACGACTTCGCGAACGCCTCCGATGTCCACAGAAATAAGCCGGTAGAAATACTGAACTCCTACCGTTACATATTGATCTACATACGTGTAGCTGTGAGTACTTACCGATGTTCCGACGCCGGGAGTGCTCCCAATTTTCTGCCACAGCGTTTCTCCGACGCGGCGTTCGATTTCAAACCGGTCGTTGTCTTGTTCGGAAGCCGTTTCCCATTCCAAGATGATTTGTTTGATGCCGGGATTGACCGCTGCATTGGAAAGTTCTACGCTGAGCGGGAAATCCATCATGTAATCTTCCGTTTCGCCCAAGATACTGTCCACGCCGATATATCCATTGCATCCAATGGAATCGTACGTCAACCGGAACCGCAGAATCTGATTTCCTCCCATTGGAAGCGCGGGATCCGTAAAGCAATAACGCAGCGCGACTGATTCGTTGGGACCTAAACCGGCCACTTCCTCGCTTGGAATAATACATTCCGGAGCGGTGCCGCCGCATAGAACATCGTCAAATGAGTAGTTTAAATCTCCATCTTTCCATGCGCTCACGAAGAGCGGCTGACCGGCATATTCGGAACCGGTGGTGACAGTAACGTCCACGCAAATCTCATCGCATCCGGGCCAGATTTGATTGATAAACACCACACCGTCGTCAATATCTTGATCGATAACCAGCGGTTCAGGCTGGTCATCGGTGCAGGTTTCTCCCAGCCACGCCAGATTGAAGAGCCGAATCGCATTGGCCGGGCCTCCTCCATGTTCATTTTGCGTCGGATAAAGAGTCGAATCGAGATCGCCGTAATCCCAGCCGACGATGGGGTTATCGATTCCTCCGCAGTCTGTGACGATTTCAGGAAACGAAATGACCAGAGAATAGAGCGATTGCGTCCCATAGGTATCCACTGCCCATATTTCTGCGCGCCATTCGTCCCCAACATCTGAGTCTGAAGCGGGAATACACGGTCCATCGTGGTCAAGATAATGCGGCGGTGCGTTTTCATCGTCCACGAATCCTTCTTCGGTGTAGTCATTGCGGACAAACCAGCGATACGTATAAGATACGTCATCCATATCGGGATCCGCCGGTGTCGGTCCGGTAATTGTCACGCACAAGCTGTCGTTGTCGTCGATGCAGGCAGGCCATCCGTATCCTTCCGGCGTGTAAGGTGGATTGTTGCAAACGTGACCGGGACGGTATATGACTTCCAAAATAGAGTAATTCAGTGTCGTTGCCCAGTAGCGGCGATTGTTCCAAACGTCAATATCCAGAAACATATTCAGCTCGCCGTTATCGAGCAACGCACCCGGCGGGATATCGAACGTCGTTACAGACCAAGTATCATTATTTCCGTGGAGGTATTCAGGATATAGTAAAACGCCATCACCGTAAAGGTTGTCGAGCTCGCATTCCTCGGGTTCACCGGGATGCTGGATCGAACAGTCCTGCTGGTCCACATCCCAGGCGCAGATAGACACTTTCACGCTTTGAATACAGACGCCGTCCGGCGAATCATAGTCCGGGAAGATATGCTTCCATCCATAATCTTGATTGTACCAGCTATAGTGTTCAAAACCGTAATAGGGATCCCGCCCTGCAGGCATGTCCGGATCATACCACGGGCCGTCGTAGAGCGGCGACGTATCGTTTTCATCCGTACACTGAATCCAGGTGAAAATACTGTCCTCGTCCACAAATGTCGTATCGGTCGGATAGACGAGAGGACAGGGGTCTTCACAGGTGAAGATTTCGAGCGTATAGACATCTTCTCCACCCGAACTGCGCGGCTCTACATCGAGGTAATAAACTCCCGCATTCAATCGTTTGCACGAGATGACCGAACGGCCATAGACCGGACAACTGTTATTGTTTGAAGCGATGACCTCGCCAGCGCAGCATCTCGTGGACAAATAGATATAGGAATTGATTGAAGAGGGAGAATTACATAGTGAAAACGTGTAAAGACCCTCCTGCGAGATATGAATCTCATACACATGTTCCTGACCGGGGAGGAAAGGACAGTCGTTGCCTGCGCCGGTTAAGTCCGCCGTATTCGAGTACGGGAATTCATCCACTACAAAATCCGCCGCACAAGGACGTTGCGGGGGTTCATCAAGATGTGATCCCGGTTTCGGAAAAGCGAGTTCATCCATTTCCACCCAATCGCCCTGACCGAAGGCCATGGTTGTCCAGCCGAAAGCCAGACATATCAAGGCAAGGACAACCGTCTTGTTTTTTAAAAAGTTAAATCGAACTTTTGCCATCTTTACCTCCCGGTAGAACCGAGTCCATGTCATCATCGTTTTCACTTTTGACATTCCTTATAGAAAAAGAGGCTTGATTTTCAACAAAAACATGCTTAAATTAGGCGGTGTTCAGTTTGGCGTCTTAGCTCAGATGGTAGAGCAACGGACTGAAAATCCGTGTGTCCCCAGTTCGATTCTGGGAGGCGCC
>CBDVDL010000009.1:0-18455 GCA_965372735.1 uncultured Alphaproteobacteria bacterium
CGAGACCCATGAGACATTGATTTTAGATATTTAGGAATTATGCTGCAACGGCTCCTCATACAAGATTATCTTTTAATCTCGCAGGCGGAGTTTGAGCCTGAGCGAGGTTTCTGTGTTTTCACCGGTGAGACCGGCGCGGGGAAATCGATGGTCTTGGGAGCGCTGGCGGTTTTGGTCGGCGAAAAATTCCCGGCGAGCGCTGTCAAACCCGGCGCGAAAAAGGCGATTATCGAAGGGGAATTCGAGCGACCGAATGACAAAGACATCGCGCAGATTTTAGCAGAAGCGGATGTGGATGACGCGGGTGAAACGGTGCTTCTGCGCCGAGAGATTGCGCAGGGAGGACGGGCGCGATGTTATATCAATGACAGTCCGGTTGCCTTGGAGATTTTACAGGCGCTCGGGGAACGATTGGTAGATTTGCATGGACAGCACGAACAGCAGGCGCTTTTAAAACGCGGTCGTCATATTGATTTTTTCGACGCCTTCGCCGGAATGCTCGCGCTTCGTTCGGACGTATCTTTTTTGTATCGGGAGCACACGCGGCTTCGGGCGACCCTCGAAAAACTGCGCAAGCTACAGGAAGAACGACTTCAGAACGAAGGTCTGATTCGCTTCCAGCTTACCGAAATTGAGCGACTCAATCCTCGCGAAGGCGAGGAAGAAGAATTAGAGCGCGACATGCGGAAACTTGAAGGTGCGGAGCAACTCGCGCAGGCCACACGCGCAGCATGGGAAGCGTTGTCGAATGGAGATGTGGCGGCGGAAGGTTTGCTCAAGCAGGCTCAGGATTCGCTGGCATCGGCCAAAGCGATTGACCCGGAACTGGACGCACTCGCGCGTGAAATTTCGGACGCTGCGGCGCAGATTCAAGAACTCGGCAAGCTCGCGCGCGACCGGCATCTTGCGGTGACCTATGACCCCGAGCGACTGGAAGCTCTGCGGGAAAGACTTCATCAATTGGCGAATCTCAAGCGCAAATATAAATTATCGGCGGGAGAACTTCAGCGGAAAGCGGAAGAGTGGCGCGCAGCGCTGAGTGAAACGGATACGCTCACACAAGATATCGAGCGCACCGAGCGCGACGTTGATGTGTCTGCAAAAACGCTTCAAGCCAAAGCGGATGAGTTGTCGAAGAAGCGGCTTGCGAAGAAAGATTTATTCGAGCGTAAAGTAACGAAACAACTCGCGGGTTTGGGTCTTGCCGGTGCGAGTTTTGAAGCGCGCATGGACACCATTGAAGACGGTGGTGTCGGATTGAAGGGACTCGACAGAATTGAGTTTTATTTCTCGGCGAATCCCGGTGGGGAGTTGCGGCCTCTGGTGGAGGTGGCGTCAGGAGGAGAAGCGTCGCGGATTACGCTCGCGCTCGAAAGTGTATTCGCTGGGAAATTGGAACCGGTAACGCTTGTCTTTGACGAGATTGACATTGGGATTTCGGGACGAATCGCTGAGCGTGTCGGAGATGCGCTTCTAACACTCGCGCAGCGTCATCAGGTGCTCGCGATTACACATCTGCCTCAAATTGCCAGCCGTGCGACGCAGCATTTTTCGATTGTGAAACAGATATCCGGCGGGAAGACCGTCACGGAAGTGCGACCACTTGCGGAAGAAGAGCGCGTGCAGGAATTGGCGCTTCTGATGGGTGGGGAGAAAGTGACGCCGAAGGTCATCGCCACAGCGCGGGAACTCATGCAGCGCGGTCAAGCGGCGGGATAATTGCGCGAGGGGTAAACGGCACCCACTCGCGGCGGACTGTTGCGGCAGGGTCAGGGTACCCGGCTCGGCGAGGAGCGGGCGCACACGTGGGAGCGCCCCTACGGCGAAAATAAATAAAGATTTTCACAGAATATTTCACCAAGAAAAAGGAGAAGAAAACAATGAAACGCAATTTCAATTTTTTCACGTTTTGTCTGGCATTATTGCTTTGTGCATTGCCCGCTTTGAGCCAGATTACGATGACCTCGGGTGATATTCCGCAGACGGTTGGTCAACAGTTCACTGAGATGAGCAGTGCGGGCTTTGCAGTAACAGTCGACTTGGGCTCCGCGGGGCCGAACCAGACATGGGACCTTCGTGGCACCGAAGTGACGGTTGAGTCGAATCTCGAAATCGTCAACCATGCCGGAACACCGAACCCTTCGTGGTTTCCCTCGGCGAATCTGATTCTGAAGTCGACCGTTGACGATGGAAGCACTTATGGTTATAGTGAGATAACCAGCGGTTATCTAAAAGGCGTGGGGATGGTTTGGGATCTTCCGGATACGACCTATATGACACCTTGGGAAAACGAGCCGCCTCAATATGTCTTTCCCATGCAGTATGAAAGCAACTGGATGACAAGACTTTATTGGGAACAGATCGTTGAAGACATTACGATGACCATGTTAGATACCGCTTGGATTAGCATTGACGGGTGGGGCACCGTCATTATTGACGATGTGGGTTCCGTGTCATGTCTTCGCATGAAAGCGCACCATCACATTATCATGACCATCATGGGTATGCCCATGTTTGACGATTGGACTTGGTCCTACTGGTGGTTGGCGCCGGGTTACATCTTGGTCGCGCACATGGAATCCATGGATGATGATGAGCATTTCACTGAGGGATATTTTGCCCGCGCCGGTTCGGGTGTAGATGCCCAACCACCTATTCAAATTCTACCGTTGGCTTTCCAGCTTGAAAACGCATTCCCGAATCCGTTTAATCCTGAAACGACAATTCCGTATTCGGTCAATCAGCAAACAGATATTCGACTGGCGATTTATAACGCGCTGGGGCAGGAAGTGAAAACGCTGGTCAGCGGGCGTGTGATTCCCGGTAGCTATACCGCGAGTTGGAACGGAATGGACAACTTCGGGAATCAGGTCGGCGCCGGAGTCTATTATTGCCGGATGATAAACCCCGAAGGAATCAGCGCGTCCCAGAAACTGACGCTGGTGAAGTAGGGAATAGGGAACCCCCTTTTATCCCTCCGCAGGCGGGGGGAGATTTTAAACCATTGCGGGTGACACACCCATAACGGCAAGCAATTCGTTGTAGGGGCGGACCCATGTGTCCGCCCGTGAGTGCGCGTATGAATGCAAAGACGGGCGCACACGCGGGTGTACCCCTACGGCGTATTCTGCCCGAATTCGGCGAAGGATGATAGATGGATAAATTAGTCATTGAAGGGGGGAAGAGATTACGGGGGGAGGTCGTGGTGTCGGGTTCGAAGAATGCGACGTTGCCGATTTTAGCGGCGACGCTCCTCGCTTCCGGGTGTTATCATTTAGTAAATGTGCCGAACTTGGTTGATATTCGGACGATGGCGAATGTTTTGCGCGTGATTGGTGCGCAAGTCGAGCATCGCGACCACGAGTTGGTTATTGATACCGAACACGCCAATTTCCCGGAAGCGCCTTACGAACTTGTCAAAACGATGCGCGCCAGTTTTTATGTGTTGGGGCCGCTGTTGGCGAGGTTCGGACGCGCGCGCGTGTCGCTGCCGGGCGGATGTGCGTTAGGGCCGCGCCCGGTGAATCTGCATATCAAAGCCATAGAAGCTCTCGGCGCAAAGATAACGCTCGATGGCGGCTACATCGTCGCCGAAGCGAAGAAACTCGTCGGCACCAAGATTGTCTTTCCGATTTCGAGCGTGGGAGCAACAGGAAATGCGCTGATGGCAGCGGTGCTGTGCGACGGGGAAACGATTCTGGAAAACGCGGCGATTGAACCGGACATTACATCGCTCGCGGAATTCCTCGTTCGCATGGGAGCCAACATCGAAGGCATCGGAACGACGACGCTGCGTATTCGCGGCGTGTCATCGCTGAAAGCTATTAATGCCGAGATGATTCCCGACCGAATCGAAGCGGGAAGTTTTATCGCGGCGGTAGGCTTGGCTGGAGGCGATGTAACGATAAAGAACGCGCAGCCCGAACATATGCAGGCAACGATTCATGCAGCCCGGCAAACGGGAATCGATGTTGAAGTGTCGGGAAAGAATTTGCGCGTTCGCTCGAGTGGGAGGTTGGAGCCGCTGCATTTGACAACCGCACCGTATCCGGGATTTCCGACGGATTTGCAAGCGCCGTTTATGGCGCTGCTGTCAGTTGCGGACGGCAACAGTTCGATTACGGATACGATTTACCCCGATCGGTTTAATCATGTTTCGGAATTGACGCGTATGGGTGCGAAAATTCATCTGCAAGGGAATTGCGCGCTCATCGAAGGCGTGGACGACCTGCACGGAGCGCCGGTGATGTCCACGGATATTCGCGCGTCGGTGGCTTTGGTTATCGCTGGGCTTCGCGCGAAAGGACAAACAGAAGTATTGCGAGTATATCATCTGGACAGGGGATATGAAAAAATCGAGGAAAAATTTTCGGCGCTGGGGGCAACGATTCGGCGTGAGGAGGGAACATTGTGACCGCGGCTGATTTTGTCCATCTGCACAATCATTCGGATTACAGCTTGCTCGACGGCGCCTGCAAGACGTCACAGCTTGCGAATCTGACAGCGAAGTTTGGCATGAGTGCGGTCGCGCTGACGGATCACGGAGCGCTTTTTGGATGCGTCGAATTTTTTAACGCCGCTGTTGAAGCCGGCGTCAAACCGATTCTCGGCAGCGAGCTCTATATCTGCAAGGATCGTCTTAACAGGGATACCAAGAGATCAGAGGGGGCCAGTCATATCGTTTTGTTGGCGAAGAATGAAACGGGCTGGCGCAACTTAGTCACACTTTCTTCGCTGGGCTACACCGAAGGATTTTATTACAAGCCGCGCATTGACCATGCGCTTTTGGAAAAACATCATGAAGGATTAATCGCGCTCTCGGCGTGCTGGAAAGGGGAAGTTGTTCAGCGCATCCGGCAGGAAGATGACGAAGCAGCGATGGAAATCGCGGCATGGTACCGCGATGTTTTCGGTGAGGATTATTACATCGAAATTCAGCGGCACGGGATGGAGGGCGAAGAAGCCGTGAACAATAGTCTGCTTGCATTAGCCAAACGCTTGCAGGTTCCTGTGGTCGCGACGAACGATACGCACTACCTTTTGAAAGAACATGCCGAAGCACATGATGCGCTGCTGTGTATCGGCACGGGAGCAAATGTCACCGACGAACAGCGGATGCGTTTTCCTACGCCGGATTTCTATTTCAAATCGCCCGAGGAGATGATTAAGCTCTACTCGGATATGCCGGAAGTGATTCTTCGCACGCGCGAAGTCGCCGAGAAGGTGTCGCTGGAACTCGATTTCAATCAGCGTTTCTTGCCGCACTTTCCGCTGCCTGATGGAGAAACCGATGGCGAAGCATACCTGCGCAAGCAAGCGAGTAAAGGACTCGAAAAGCGGTTTGGTTCTGTGAACGACAAGCTTCAGGAGCGCTTGGATTACGAACTCGAAATGATTGTCCGGATGGGATTCGCCGGTTACTTTCTTATCGTCGCGGATTTCTGCGCGTTCGCTCGCCGCAGCGAGATAGCGGTGGGGCCGGGTCGCGGGAGCGCCGCCGGGAGTCTGGTGTGTTATGCGTTGGGAATTACGGATATTGACCCCCTGCGGTTCGACCTGTATTTTGAACGCTTTCTGAATCCGGAACGTATTTCGATGCCGGATATTGATATTGATTTTCATGACCAAGGCCGCGCGAAAGTTATTGAATACGTCAAGGAGAAATACGGCAGCGACAGCGTCACGCAGATTATCACGTTTGGAAAGTTGAAAGCGCGCGCGGTCGTGCGTGATGTCGGGCGCGTCTTGGGGATTTCTTATGGTGAAGTGGATCGCCTTGCCAAGAAGATTCCCGAAGGGCCTGGTGTCCGGTTGGAAAAGTCGTATGAATCCGTGCCGGAATTGCGCGAGATAGTGGAGAGCAGCGAAAAATTTCAGCAGTTGTGGCGCATCAGTCAGGTGCTCGAAGGCGTCAACCGGCACGCGTCCACACACGCAGCGGGCGTCGTGATCACTCCGGGACCGTTGACCGATTATGTGCCGCTCTACCGGCAATCGGCGGATGTCATCACAACGCAGTTCGATATGAATATGGTGGACGCCATCGGTCTGCTGAAAATGGATTTCTTAGGACTGCGAACGCTGAATGTGCTCGATGCGGCGGTGAAATCTTTGAAAGCGCGCGGCATCGAAATTGATTTGCGCAATTTGCCGATGGATGACGAAGAAACGTATGCGATGCTGGGACGCGGCGAAACGACAGCGGTATTTCAGTTTGAAAGCGCGGGAATGCGGGACTGGCTGACGAAGCTCAAGCCCACATGCATCGATGACCTCGTCGCGATGGTGGCGCTTTACCGTCCAGGCCCGATGGAAATGATTGGCGATTTTGTCCGGCGCAAACACGGCAAACAGAAAATCGCCTATCTGCATCCGAAACTCGAACCGATTCTGAAAAATACCTATGGCGTGATTGTTTATCAGGAACAGGTGCTGCGCATCACGAGAGATTTAGCGGGATTTACGCTGGGAAGCGCGGATATTCTGCGCCGCGCGATGGGGAAGAAGAAGCGCTCAGAGATGACGAAAATGCGCAAGGAATTCATCGAAGGCTGTCAGAAGCACAGCAAGATTCGCGCGGAACTCGCCAAGCGTATCTTTGAATTGGTGGACAAATTCGCCGGGTACGGTTTCGTCAAAGCTCACGCGGCGTGTTACGCGCTGCTCGCTTATCAGACGGCGTATTTGAAAGCGCATTATCCTGCGGAATTTATGGCGGCGGAAATGTCATCATGGCATGGTGACGTCCGGGCGATGCCGAAGCTTATCGAAGAGTGCCGGAGGCTTGAATTGAAACTGCTGCCGCCCGATATCAACAAGAGCGGCGAATGTTTTAGTGTTGTCGAAGGGGAAATTCGTTGCGGGCTGGGCTCAATTAAAAATGTGGGAACCGGCGCGGTGGTGTCGACTATCGAAACGCGCGAGAAGGGCGGCGAGTTCAAATCGTTTTTCGATTTTGCCGAGCGCGTGGATTCGCGGCAAATCAATCGCAAAGTTTTGGAGAGCCTTATCGGAGCGGGTGCGCTCGATTGTCTCGGCGGGCATCGCGCGCAATACATGGCGCTCATTGACGGATTCTTGTCAACGGCGCAGCGCAGCGGTGGACAACAAAATCAGCATTCTCTTTTTGAAGGCGCGCCGGAAACAGCAGTGCATCCTGCTTTGCCGGACGTGCCGCACTATGATCACCAGCTTGTTCTTAAGCGCGAGAAAGAACTTTTGGGTTATTATATTTCAGGGCATCCGCTGGACGCGTTTCGCAAAGACCTCGAGCAACTCGGCGTGGTAAAGCTCAGTGAAAAAGGAGAATTGACTGACAACGATACGGTACGGTTGGGAGGTCTAATCAACTCGGTGCGGCGCATTATCACCCGGCGCGGCAATCCGATGGCGACCGTGACGATGGAGGATTTTACCGGTAGCGCAGACGTGCTTGTTTTCGCTGACGCGCTCGACGCGGCGACGTCGCTGCTGAAAAAAGAACAGGTCGTGATTCTCACCGCGCGAGTCAGCGTTCAGGAGGACAAAGAGCCGAAATTTATCGCGCAGGATGTGTTCACGATTGAACAGGCAAAGATTCGTTTTGCGCGCGGATTGTTTATCTCGCTTAGCCCGGAATGTATGGACGAGGATACGCTGAACACGCTGGAAGATATTTTCCTTTCGCACAGCGGAGATGTGCCGCTCTATTTCCGTGTCGCCGCATCCGATGGAAAATCGTATCTGGTGCGTTCGCGCCGCTACCGGCTGAAAACATCGGAAGCGGTCGTCCGGCAAATGCAGGAAATGCTTGGCGATGACCGGATTGAGGTATCGCTTTAAGAAATAACCCTAACAGGCCGAAATATCAATAGATAGAGTCATGAAGGTTCTCGTTTGCAAATTAGTGACTGGTCACAGACAAGGAAGATGGTGTTGTTGAAATAGGATTTACCTCGCCGAGGCAGATCCCCTGATCTGCCCGGAATGTTGGATTACCGAGGAAAGATGCGTCAACGCCACAAGAGACTTGCATTTGCGGGTAGCATTCATTTCGTTACGACCGTAACTTGTGTTCGCGGTGATGTGTTCACCAATGAGAAAATATGCCATGAAATGCTCGAACTCTTTGAGTGGTACCGAAACAAGTTTTCGGTGGACTGTCTTGGTTATGTCTTGATGCCTGACCATTTGCACGTGGTTCTTCACCAAGAAGAGGCGGATATGCTTGTTCCTCAGTTGATGCAGGGATTCAAGAAGTTAACGTCCCGTCGGTGTCGCCCTGCGCGATATCCAAAATTGCCGTTGTGGCAGAGTCGCTATGATGATGTCCCTGTTCCCGGTTCCGACGCCGTGAGAACTAAACTCGAATATATTCATGCGAATCCTATTCGCCGTGGTTTGGTTGAGGAACCGGAGGATTATCCGTGGTCGAGTGCGCGAGATTATTATAATGAAGAAGTTGGGATTATCAAGATAACGAAGATTTGAACATTCCGGGCAGATCGGGGGATCTGCCTCGGCGAGGAAGATGATGATACGGAAGACGAGAGTTGCGATTACGACACTGGGGTGTGCGAAGAATTTCGTAGATAGTCAAAAGCTGGCGCGCGAGATTCGTTCGGCGGGAGCGGAGTTCGTATCGCAGCCCGGTCGCGCGGATGTGTTGGTGGTAAACACGTGCGGTTTTACGGGCGACGCCAGAGAAGAAAGCGTCAATACGCTGTTGGAAGCTGTCGGGTGGAAAGAGCGCAAACCCGGGCGGCGTGTGATGGCGATGGGATGTTTCACGCAGCGCGATGGAGATGAAATCGCTGAGGAAATACCGGAACTCGACGGCGTTTTCGGCATCGGAGATTGGACGACGATGCTCGACGCGCTCGAACTGAATCCCCTGAAACGCAACGGCTCTTTCGCATCTTTGTCGTCACCGCTTTCGGCGGGGCCGGGCTATGCGTACCTGCGGATTTCGGACGGTTGTTCGATGGGATGCAGCTTCTGTTCGATTCCACAAATGCGCGGCTATCTTCATAGCGAACCGATGGAGAAACTTATCGCTGAGGCGAATACGCTCGCTGAAGCTGGCGCGCGCGAACTAATTCTCATCGGTCAAGAAACGACCAGTTACGGCGTGGATATTTACGGGCAACGGATGCTGCCCGAGTTGCTGTGGCAGTTGAATGAAATCCCAAATATTCATTGGCTGCGATTATTGTATTTTCATCCGCCGAGTACGACGCCGAAATTCTTGGAAGACATTATGCGCGTGCCGAAGGTGTGTTCGTATCTTGATTTTCCTATCGAGCATGCGTCGAATCGGATTTTGAAAGCGATGAATCGCCGCACGAACCGCGAACGGATGCGGGAAACGATTGACGCTTTTCGAGCGATGCGAACGGATGCGTGCGTGCGCACGAGTGTCATGGTGGGATTCCCCGGTGAGAGTCCGGAGGTGTTCGACGAGCTGTATCGTTTTATGGAAGATGTTCAGTTTGAACGGGCGGGCGCGTTCGTGTTTTCTCCGGAACCCGGAACATCAGCGGCAGAGTTACCGGACGTGATTGAACAGGGAATTGCGCTGGACAGGTTGGATAAAATCATGAAACTTCAGCGCCGGATTTGTCGCCGGAAACACGAGTGGTTTGTCGGACGGACGGTTGATGTTTTGGTGGAACGAACTCGCGGCGCGAGATGCTGGGGGCGAACAAAGTGGGATGCGCCGGAAATCGATGCGGAAGTGCGCATAGATGGCCCAGCGGTTCTTGGGCAGATTGTACCGGTGAAAATCCAGAGCGCTTCTGCTTACGAGTTGCGCGGTATAGTGGGGAAAATCGAGAAGGGAAGGAGCGCATGAAGAAGAACTTTACGCTGGTACTGCTGCTGATTTGCGTCGCGGTTTCCTATGGGCAGATGAATAGAGACCCGAATCTGTCCGAAGGAGACGGCCCGGTTTTTCGATGTCGCGTCGGACAGCTCTTAGGAAAAACTCCCGACTCGGTGCAGTTGTTGGTTGTCGCCGCGCTTCCGTATGATAATCTGCAGTTCGTTCGCGGTGATTCAGGTTTTGTCGCAACGTTTGAACTTGTTTCGTCTGTGTATGACAGCAACGACGCGCTCGTCGAGGAAAAAATCGCCAACCGAATCGCTTTCGCTCGAACCTATCGTGAAACGAATCTTCAAACACGGGCGATAATTCATAAAGATGCCTATGATGTGACTTCGGGAGACTACCGCGTGCGTGTGGTGCTGACCGAAAAGGAGTCGAACGGACAGAGCCGATTTGAAACGATGGCTACCGTGAATTCTCCGGATTCACTTCTGCGAGTGTCGGATGTTTTCTGGACGGGAAACGATTCCACATCTCAGGAATTCGACGCGCTGCAAATTGTCCGAGGGTTTTTCACCGATGAAGCGTTCGCCATCGCAAGGTTTCAGATAGCGTCAACGAGAGCTGATTCGATTCACCTGAGTTGGCGGCTTTTAGGTTCCAGCCCCGAGGACGTTTTTCAATCTCACGAATTGCAAATCGCGCCCAGCCCGGAACCGACGCTCCAAGAACTGCGTTTGAGTCTTCAGGAAGTCGGCGCGGGGGATTATACGTTGTACATTTCGGCGGAAGGCAACGGCCGGCAAGTGGTGCGCGAGCTGCCGTTCACCTTGACGCTTCGCGGACTGCCGAAATCAATTGTTCAATTGGATGTGGCAATCCGGCAGCTTCGCTATGTTGCCACCAGCAGCGAGTTGCGCCGATTGCGTGACGCTCCACCGCTGCGTCGCGAAGCGCTCTTTCGCGATTTCTGGAAGCGGCGCGATCCCAGTCCGGGCACCGAGCAAAACGAACTTATGCAGGAATATTATTACCGAGTCGAATACGCTAATACGCATTTCTCCACGAATCGCCACGGCTGGGAAACGGATAGAGGACGCATCTTCATTCTCTATGGAGAACCGTCCGATGTAGAGCAGCATCCATTCGAAATCAATTCCAAGCCCTATGAGGTTTGGTATTATAACGCATTGAATCGACGTTTTGTTTTCGTGGACTACACCGGCTTTGGAGACTTCGAGCTGGTGGAGCCGGAGTGGTGGCAGTGAAAGATTTGATTTTACCACGCGCGCTTTTGCCGGGCGCAACCATTGGTATTTGTTCTCCGTCGGGGCCGGTGTCGCGGGAGAAACTCGAAGCCGCCGTCCGCGCTATCGAGGCGCGAGGATATCGCGTGCGGCTTTCGGAAAATGTTTTCGCCCGTCGCGGATTTTTGGCCGGTGATGACGACACACGCCTTGCGGAACTTCAGGAGATGTTTCAGTTCCCGGATGTGGACGCTGTTTTTGTTTCACGCGGCGGTTACGGTATGGGGAGAATTCTGCCGCGATTGTTCTGTGAGAAAATTTCCGCGTCGCGAAAATGTTTCGTCGGCTTCTCGGATTTGACCGCGTTTTCATGGCTGCTTTTTGGATGCGACGGCTTCGTGACATTTTCCGGACCGTTGGCGGTGGAATGGGGCGGCGGTGTTGCGGAGGAAGAACTCGAAAAAACCCTGCGGTTTCTTTCGGGGGAAGGCTCGCTTAATTTGCTCGATGGAGTGCCGAGAGCAAATCTTAAGGTGCTCAAGGGCGGAACGTGCGAAGGGGAACTGCTGCCGGGAAATTTAACGATAGTTGCGAGTCTTTTGGGAACGCCATTCCTACCGGATCTTTCCGGAGCAATTCTCGTGCTGGAAGAAGTGGGCGAGGCGCGCTACCGGCTTGACCGATTGCTGTTTCATCTGCGAAACGCCGGAGTGTTTCGTCGTATTGGCGCGCTAATTATCGGGGATATGCTGCATGGTGCGCCGGACGAAAACGATATGCCGTCTGTGGAAGAAATGATTCTCGACGCGACGAAGACTTATGATTTCCCGATTCTTTCCGGGATTCCTTACGGGCACGGAACACAGAGAATAACGCTGCCGGTAGGTGCGCCAGTGAAGCTATGTGCGAGCACTTTCGAGCTTCGGCTCTTGGGACCGGTCGTCGAGAGGGCGGCGTGAATCTCGGGTTTTTCGCGTCGGGCTCCGGCTCGAATTTTGAAGCGGTAGCGAAGCGCTGCCGAAGCGGGGAGCTTGCAGTCGAACCGGCTGTGGTGATTTGCAATGTCCCGGATGCGGGAGTCTTTGCGAGGGCGGAGCGACTCGGTGTGGCGTGCGTCCTCATGCGCCGTGAGGATTTCCCACAGGGACGGGAATTTGCTTCGCGCCTGTTGGAGATTCTTCGCGAGCATCAGGTGGAGTTAGTTTTACTGGCGGGTTATCTTCGAAAATTGCCGCCTGCGGTGGCGCGAGCGTATCCGAATCGCGTTCTGAATATTCATCCGGCGTTGCTGCCTTCTTTCGGCGGTAAAGGAATGTACGGCGCTCGCGTGCACGAAGCGGTTTTGGCCGCGGGTTGCCGCGTGACCGGCGTCACGGTGCATATCGTTGACAGCGAGTACGACCGGGGACCGATTGTCCTGCAGCGAACCGTTGAGGTCAAGGACGGAGACAACCCGGCAAGTCTCGCGGCGCGTGTTCTGAAAGTGGAACATGAAATCTACGGGGATGTCGTCAAACTTTTTATCGAAAACCGCGTGCGAGTCGAGGGCGACCGCGTGCGTATTCTTTCTCAAGTGAGGTAACAAGTGGAAACAATCCGAAACGCTCTTCTTTCGGTTTTTGACAAACGGGAGCTCATCGAACTTGCCCGCGCATTGCATGAAAACAAGGTGCGGCTCATCGCGTCGGGCAAAACAGCGAAGGCTTTGCGAGAAGCAGAATTGCCGGTGGTGTCGGTCGAAGAATTCACGGACTCGCCGGAGGTGATGGACGGTCGCGTGAAGACGCTGCATCCGCGCATTCATGCCGGAATTTTAGCGCGTCGCAATGACGCCGACGCGAAAGACTTAGACCGTCTCGGCGCAGAGCCGATTGATCTCGTCGTGGTGAATTTCTATCCTTTCTCGGATGCCGTGGCTGTGGGTGAGACGCCTGAAGAGATTATCGAAATGATTGACGTTGGCGGGCCTTCGATGGCGCGGGCCGCGGCGAAAAATTTTGAATATGTCGCGGTGCTGTCGGACCCGTCGGACTACAATGAGTTTCTCGAGAGTTATCGCGAGCATAAAGGCAGGGTGCCGGAAAAACTCCGGCGGCAATTTGCGGCGCGCACGTTCGCCCGGCTTGCCGCTTACGATGCCAACGTTACCGAGTATCTGATGCCGGAGCAGCATATCGGCATTGCGCTGCGGCGCGTGCAGGAATGTCGTTACGGAGAGAATCCGCATCAAAAGGGCGCGCTTTATATTGGAGTCGGAGCGAAGCCCTGTGGACTTGCGGCGCTCGAGCAACACCAGGGGAAGAAGCTGTCGTATAATAATCTTCAGGATGCGAACGCCGCGCTGCAGCTTGCGCGTGAATTTGAAACCACAGTAGCGGTGGTTATCAAACATGCGACGCCCTGCGGTGTGGGATTGGCATTGACTCCGGCGCAGGCGGTACGGCGAGCGTTGGAAACGGATCCGGTGTCGGCGTTCGGAGGAATCGTCGCGCTAACGAAACCGTTGGACGAGGAAACGGCGCAGATTCTCCGCGAAATATTCCTCGAAGTAATTTTAGCACCGAGCGTGAATGACGACGCGCTCAAAATCTTTACGAAGAAAAAATCGCTGCGGATTCTAACGTACGATATCGAGGAATTGAAACGGTCGCGAGTCGCGCACGATTTCCGGGCGGTCTGGGGAGGATTTCTGCGGCAGGAGAGCGATGAAGGCTTTCCGGAGCTTGCCAAATCGAAAGTAGTGACGAAGCGCGAACCGACGAGCAATGAAATGGAAGCGTTGGAACTGGCGTGGCGGGTTTGCAAACATGTACGCTCGAACGCAATTGTTTTTGCCGATGCGGTTCACACATTAGGCATTGGCGCCGGGCAAATGTCGCGTGTGGACAGCGTGGAACTCGCGATTCGAAAAGCAACGAAGTTGGGATTGACACTCGTAGGTTCGGTGTGTGCCAGCGATGCGTTCTTCCCGTTTCGCGACGGACTCGATGCGGCGGTTCGCGCGGGCGCGACAGCAATGATTCAGCCCGGCGGCAGTGTGCGCGATGACGAAGTGATTCAGGCGGCGGACGAGCAGAATGTCGCGATGGTGTTTACGGGGCGCAGACATTTTCGGCATTAGGAAACCTGCTGATAAAGGCAAAGGAGATAGAGTGGTGGATTTCGAAAACAAAGAAATTAAGGATCACGCGGTCCGATTATTCCCAACGGCTCATATTAAATCATCGAAAGAAGCTGAGGTACGGGCCACCGCGTCACTGCTGGCAATGATACAGGCAGTCTCTGAATTCGGACGCACTATTGTACGAGTTGCAGATGGACCAGCAGGCAAGCTGAGCTGTTATACTGAAGTCAATTTTAAAGTTGAAGGTTCGGAGGGCTTTGAAAACATTCGACCGGACGGAATCATTCGTGCTGTCCGCGGGAGGACAGATTGGAAAGCGATAGTTGAAGTAAAAGTCGGAAACGCCCCGCTGGAGCAAGACCAGTTTGACCGTTACCATAAAATGGCAAAGGACGAGGGCTTTGATGCGGTAATCACAATTAGCAATCAGGCGGCCCTGGCAAATGGCCTTCCACCGCTCTCTGTGGACCGGCGTCGGTGCCGCAAAGTTCCCGTATTCCAATTCTCCTGGGATCGCCTCGTGAGCATAGCTCGAATGCTAAGTCGGAAAAAGGAAATTCAGGACCTGGATCAAAGTTGGATGCTTGACGAGTGGATACGCTATGTAGCTGATCCTGATTCGAAAATCATTGAGCCACCGGATCTCGGAGCACACTGGAAGGACATTCTTAAGGCGGCGCGCGTGGAGATTCTCGATGAAAAATCCCGTATGTTGGAAGATGTAGCAAAGCACTGGGCTGGTTTCCTTAGAAAAACCGCGCTCCAGTTGAGCGCAAAGCTTGGCGTGGGAGTAGAACCGAGAGTTACCAGGACAGAGGAAAAGGATCCGAATACGCGAATTAAGAATATTCTCGACGATGCGCTTAAGAACAATCGCCTATCGGGCGCACTGAAAATTCCTCACACAGCGGGCGATCTATCGATAGTCCTGGATTTGAAGACAAGGTGTGCCCAATTTGGAGTTGTCATAGATCCGCCAATAGAAGGACGTCAGAAAACACGAGTGACTTGGCTGACGCGACAACTCAAAGGTCTCTCGGAAGCTCCCAATGACATGGCTGTAGTCATCAAATGGGCTGGGAAAAGAATGTTTTCGCGGGCAACCATGCGCGACCTACGGACAGATGAGTCTCCACTGATGCGAGATACCGATGGCAATCTGATTTCCAAAGATATATTTCCTGGAGAATTTCGGCTTGAGTGGACACCTGCGCTTGAAACAGGGCGTTCCAGCACAAAAGTTCTTGAAGGAATATCCAATAATCTCGAGCGTTTCTATCAGCAAGTCGTGCAGAAGTTGGACCGTTACGTACCGCCAACACCAAAATTGTCTGCGGAAGTCACACCCCTACCATCTTCTGAGATGAGTGAAGAGGAGCGTACACAAACTCCCGTTACAGAGCATGGCGACAAGCAGAACACTCCAGCTACGTCAACAAAGCAAAGTGAGGCATCAGCGCCAGAGAATACCATTGGGCCGAATCCTAAATAAAGAGGATTGTTACGCTTTATTATTTCAATGACATCGGGGGCGCCTGAAAGCAGCCGACACCGCGATAAGTTTGATTGATTGTTCCGGGCGAATCTGGGGATTCGCCGCGGCGGGTATTTATAGAAAGTGAATGTGAGATGCCAGCTTGGCCGAAAGGTGTGCCGGCGCCGTTGTTTGTAAGGCCGGCGAATAAAGTACGATTCGGGGGGAAGGAATATCTTGTGAAGCGGGATATTCATGGGGCGATTATTAAAATTGTCGGTCGCGTTCAGCGCAAAATTCACGCGGTGAAAGATGCCGCTCAAGCTGTGATTAACAAGAAACCCATCGCGCAGTGGGGGAGTCAGTATATTTTGTATGTGCGTGTGGAGATAGAAGATCAGCCGCTGATTCTTGAATCGCTCTGGGCGGAAGATGAAAAGCGGGGAGTTCCCAGGCCGGATTTATCCGAAGGCGGAACGTTGGGTGAAGATTTCTATTAGCAATAACGAATAATCGGTAGTGCCGCACGGCAGTGCGCTTTAATAATTTTTCTTTTGGGGTTTTCTATGCCATTCTCATTCTGGAACTGGTTTTCCAACGACATTGCGATTGATCTCGGAACGTGCAACACACTCGTGTATGTCAAAGGGCGGGGAATTTTGGTGCGCGAACCGTCGATGGTGGCGGTGCGCAAGCCGGATAATAAAGTCATCGCTATCGGTGCGGAAGCGCGCGAAATGCTCGGCAAGACGCACAGCGATATCGAAGTCATCCGACCGATGCGAGACGGCGTGATTGACGATGATGAAGTCGCCGAAATGATGATTCGCGCTTTTATCCGGAAAGTGCAAAACAACCGTTTGATGAGGCCGCGGGTTGTCGTGTGCGTTCCGTCGGGTGTCACCAAATCGGAAAAACGCATTATCCGCGATTCGGCTGAACACGCTGGTGCGCGCGAGGTGTATC
Organism: uncultured Alphaproteobacteria bacterium; assembly: GCA_965372735.1. Lineage (GTDB taxonomy): Bacteria > Electryoneota > RPQS01 > RPQS01 > DYHQ01 > JAUXGA01. Next base: position 16,617 of record CBDVDL010000009.1, read on the forward strand.
TGATTGCGGAGCCCATGGCGGCGGCGCTGGGCGTCGGGCTTTCGGTCAGAGAGCCCGTAGGTTCGATGGTCATCGATATCGGCGGCGGCACGACCGAAATCGCAGTCATTTCACTTTCCGGAATCGTGACCGATACGTCGATACGCGTGGGCGGCGACGAGATTGACGAATGTATTGTGCAGTTTATGCGCCGCAGTTATAATCTGCTTATCGGCGAACGCCCCGCGGAAGAAATTAAACTGCGCATCGGCAGCGGCGTCGAACAGGAAGAAGAACTATCGATTGTCGCCAAGGGACGCGACCTTGTGGCGGGGATTCCGAAGGCGATTGAAATTAATTCTATCGAGATTCGCGATGCGATTGCGGAGCCGGTGTCACAAATTGTCGATGCGGTTAAAACGGCGCTGGAAAAAACACCGCCTGAACTCGCCGCGGACATTCGTGACCGCGGAATAATATTAACCGGCGGCGGAGCGTTGTTGCGAGGTCTCGACGCGAGGCTGCAGGAAGAGACCAGTCTGCCGATTATCATGGCGGAAGATCCCCTGACGTGTGTCGTGCGCGGGACGGGGAAAGTCCTCGAAGATTTTGAGACGTATCAGGCGGTGTTGCTGAAAAATTAGGTGCCGCGAATGGTGCGAGTACTTTCACGCAGACGGATTTTTGGAATCGACTGGCTCGTGTTCGGGATTGCTGTCGGTATTTCGCTGCTCTTCCTTCTTTTCGGAAGAGCGCCGGCGTTGCAAATTGCCCGGCAGGAAGGACGCGATATCGCCAGTTTTTTCTTGCAGCCGTTCCGGTTTATTCCGGAGATGTTTACGCTGTGGCATGACAATCAGGTTCTGCGCGAGCACACCATGAAACTCGCCGCCGAGAATAGTCGCCTGCGCGAAGCGGCTCTCGAAAACGAACGACTGAGGGGGATGATAGATTTTCGCAAGGTAGCTCCGTGGTCGCTTTTGTCGGCGGAAGTGATTGGACATCCGGGACCCGGTATCGGCGGCGGTGTTATCTTGAATGTGGGTGCAAGACATGCCGTGACGCGAAACGCCGCTGTGATTTCTCCGCGCGGTTTGATTGGAAAAGTCGCGCGAGTCGCGCCGCATACGTGTCTGGTGCAAACGATACGCGGTAAAAGTTTTGGAGTATCGCTCACGATTGAACGCACGCGTGTGCAGGGCATCCTGAAATGGCTCGAAGCGGATGTATGGATTCTTGACGGCGTCCCGACGGGTGCTGACGTGAATTTAGGTGATTTAGCGATTACGACAGGTCAGGGAGATGTTTTTCCTGCGGGAATTCGCGCGGCGGTCGTCAGCGAGCTGCCGGAAGAACCGCGCGAGCAGTTCAAAGATGTTCGCGTTCAGCCGTTGGCGAATTTGCAGACCATCGAAGAAGTTTTTGTGCTGATACTCGAAGAGGAAACCGCCGTCGTAGAAACCGATGAGGAGGGCGAGGAGTAATGTTCTGGCTTCCTCGAGTCGGGTGGGCGGTTCTACTTTTTCTGATTCAGCTTTCGCTGGGAGGAATCCTGACGATTGGCGGCGCGAAACCGGATTTGCTGCTGCCGTTTGTCGTCTTTCAAGGGCTTCGCTATGGAGCCGTCGCCGGGACGATCAGCGGAGCGCTTTGTGGATTGGCGCTGGATATGATGGGCTCGGGTCCGATTGGTGTGACGATGCTTGCGCTTACCGTCGTCGGATTTACCGTCGGCAAATTATGGCAGGAAGGTCCGTTCCGACTGCACTGGCCGTGGGCGACGATGCTATTGGCGGCCGGATTGTTCGAGCAGATTATCGTTTTATATTTTCATTCGCGGGACATCGGCTTGCCGTTCGG
>CBDVDL010000010.1:0-15931 GCA_965372735.1 uncultured Alphaproteobacteria bacterium
TCATTGCAAGCGGCGGGGTTAGCGGTGCAACCAGCGGGGGAGGTCATGGCGGTGATAGAAAGCCGTGAATTGGCCAGCGCGAAAGCCGCTTATCTGGCCGCGTATGAAAGAGTGGTCCTGGCCGAAGCCAATTTCAACCGTAAAGAAAGGCTGTGGAAACAAGGCATCACCTCTGAAAAAGAGTATCTCGATGCCAAACAGGCATTAGCTGAGAATCGCATCGAACACCGTTCCGCCGAACAGAAGCTGCATGCATTAGGCTTTTCAGAAAAATATCTGAAACACCTCCCCGAAGAGTCCGAACAATCCTTCACAGTATTTGAGATCATCGCACCGTTCAGTGGAACGGTCATCGAAAAGCATATCGCGCTGGGAGAAGTGCTGAAGGACGATGCGGAGATGTTCGTCGTGGCGGATCTGACTAATGTGTGGGTGAATCTTAGCGTGTATCGCAAGGATTTGCCCTTCGTGAAATCCGGTCAACGAGTTCGGATAGCCGGAGGTCCTGGCATCCCTGATGCCGAAGGCACGATATCATACATCGGCCCAATTCTTGGTGAGGAAACGCGAACGGCCGTGGCGCGTGTGGTGCTTCCCAATCCAGATAATCAATGGCGACCGGGAATTTTTGTCACGGGGAAAATCACCGTTGAAAAGACAGTGGTTGACTTTCTTGTACCGAAAACAGCGCTTCAGACGATGGATGGAGGAACTTGTATCTTCATTCTATCCGAAGAAGGTTTTGAGCCTCAACCGGTCACAATCGGACGCTCCAATATGACCCATGTGGAAGTGCTCTCCGGACTACTCCCAGGGCAGAAATATGTAACCGAAGGAGGCTTTGCACTCAAGGCCGAACTTTCCAAGGGTTCCTTCGGTAATGGCCACGGCCATTAGACAAGAAGGAGACATGACATGATCGAGCGCATTATTCAATTGGTTCTGAAAAGCCGCCTCATCGTATTGGTCGTGGGCGTATTTGTCATGGCTGCCGGGTACTACAGCTACCGCCAGCTTCCCGTGGATGCTTTCCCGGATGTCTCGCCTAATCTGGTGCAGGTCTTCACCGTAACGGAGGGACTGGCACCCGAGGAAATTGAGAAGTATGTCACCTATCCTGTCGAAGCGGCGATGAATGGGCTTCCGCGAGTCGAGAACATCCGATCCGTTTCCAATTTTGGCCTCTCCGTTGTGAACATCTACTTCGAGGATGGGATGGACCTCTACTTTGCACGGCAGCTTGTCGGCGAACGCCTTCAGGAAGCACGGGAACACATCCCGGAAGGTTTCGGCGAGCCGGAAATGGGACCCATCTCAACCGGTATGGGTCTCATCCTGTTCTACTACCTGGAAGATGAGACCGGCCGGTACTCTTTGGAGGAACTTCGGACAATCCAAGACTGGCTGATAAAATTTCACCTCCAGACTGTGCCGGGTGTCACCGAAGTCTTGGGTATCGGCGGATATGAAAAGCAATTCCACGTCATAGTCCATCCGGACGCATTGCTGCGCTATGATGTCACTCTCTCTGAAGTGATCGAGATCATCCGCGCCAACAACCTGAATGTTGGGGCACAGTTTATCGAAAAGAATGCGGAGGAGTATGTCGTCCGTTCCGTCGGCCTGGCGACAACGCTTGAAGATTTAGAGAACATCGCCATCAAATCTCAGGATGGCACGCCCCTTTTCTTGAGTCAGATTGCCGATATTCGCGTCGGTGGCGCCATCCGCCGCGGCCTGCAAACTCGAAACGGAACAGAGGAAGTCGTTGCGGGTATGGTCGTGAAACTCTTCGGAACGAATTCCTCGACGGTGATCGGAGCTGTCGAGGAAAAACTCACTCAGATCAACAAAATCCTGCCCGAAGGAGTCAGGATCATCGCTTACTACGAGCAGAAGACTCTGGTTGAAGCCTGCGTTGCAACCGTGGTGAATGCACTTCTACTTGGGATCGTGCTGGTTGTCCTCGTCCTGTTTATCTTCATGGGCGCGCTCCGCCCCAGTCTGGTTGTAGCGATTTCGATTCCTTTCTCCGTCCTCTTTGCCATGTTGGGAATGCGCTACTTCGGCATCTCGGCCAACCTGATGTCTTTCGGAGGGCTGGCCATCGCCATCGGTATGATGGTGGATGGAACCATCGTTATCGTCGAGAATGTCGAGCGGGCACTTCGAGAAGCGACGCTGCAAGAATCGAAGTTCCAAATCATCGCTCGTGCCTGCACCGAAGTCGGGCGTCCGATTTTCTTCGCTATCTCGATCATCATTATTGTGTTCTTACCGCTCTTCACATTACAAGGCGTCGAGGGAAAGACCTTTCGCCCGCTGGCTTCTACCGTGGCCCTGGCGATGTTGGGTTCTCTCCTATTCGCGATCATGGTTGCTCCGGTCCTGTCGCAATTGCTGATGCGTAAGCCGAAGGCGACTAAACGCGGTGGCAAGGCGCATGAAGTCCTGGTCGTGCGTTTGCTCAAGAAAGTGTATGAGCCTTTGCTGAGACACTTCGTGCGGCATCGTTTCCTGCCGATTGGGCTGGTTGTGTTTTTGATACTCATCGGCGCGTTGGTCTTTCCACAGCTCGGTTCGGAATTCACACCACGTCTCCGTGAGGGTAGTCTCCTGATCCGCCTAACCATGGCTCCCTCGATTTCATTGGACGAAAGCAAGCGGATGACGATGATTATCGAACGCCGATTAATGATGATTCCGGAGGTTGAAGGCGCTGTCACACGAGTGGGACGCGGTGAGGTCGGCGCGCATTCGGAACCAATCAACAACGCGGAGATGTTTGTCATTCTCAAACCGAAAGATCAGTGGCGGACTGCCCGGACGCAAGAAGAGATCGAGGAGGTGATTCGCAAGGAGCTGGGTGACCTTCCAGCCGTGCAGGTCCTCCTTTCGCAGCCCATTGAAGCCACGGTTGATGAGCTGTTGGAAGGAGTGAAGGCCGAGCTGGCGATTAAGCTCTTTGGAGAGGACTTGGAAGTCCTGAAACAAAAGGCAGATGAGATTGCAGAAGTTGTCAGTAGAGTTCATGGTGCAGCGGATATCCAAGTGGATCAGGTTACAGGCACGCCGCAGCTTCTCATCCACATTGACAGACAAGCGATCGCACGCTACGGCATTAATGTCGCGGATGTGCAAGAAGTGATTCATGCGGCGGTGGGGGGAGAAACGGCCGGAGAAATCTTCGAAGGAATGCGCCGTTTCGATATCCTCGTCCGCTTCCCACAGGAGTTCCGCGATAGCCCCGAAGCGATCGGGGGGATACTGATCCCGTCTCCCACAGGCATGAAAGTGCCGCTGGCGCAGCTTGCCGGAATCGAAGAGATTATCGGCCCCCGTCAGATTACACGCGAAAGGAATCAGCGGTTCATCTCGATCCAATGCAATGTGATAGACCGTGATATCGGCTCGTTCGTGGAGGAAGCACAAGAAGCTATCGACCGGCAGGTGGACTTGCCGCCGGGCTATCTTGTCACCTGGGGCGGCCAATTCCGCCTTCAACAAGAAGCAAACAAGCGTCTGGCCACGGTCATTCCAATAACATTGCTGATCATCTTCTTTCTCCTCTTTTCCAGTTTCAAATCACTGAAGAACTCGGCCCTGATTCTGATGAATATTCCACTGGCACTGGTCGGCGGCATCGTCGCCCTTTGGCTCTCGGGACAGAATCTATCGGTTCCCGCATCGGTGGGCTTCATTGCGCTCTTCGGAATTGCACTCGAAAACGGTATGGTCTTAGTGACCTATCTGAACCAGCTCTTGCGCAGCGGCATGTCGATTGATGAAGCATCTCTGCGAGGAGCTTCGTTGCGGCTGCGTCCGGTCCTGATGACAGCGATCACCACAACGCTGGGACTGATCCCTCTTCTCTTTTCCAGTGGAACCGGTAGCGAAGTGCAGAGACCTTTGGCAACGGTCGTTATCGGAGGTCTCGTGACATCAACCGTCCTGACATTGCTCGTCATTCCAGCACTTTACAAATGGTTCGCCATCCGGGTAGAGCCAAATTCGCATCATCAATCAAGAAACTGAAGATGAAAAATTATGGCTCTATAACAAATGGTGGTATATTCTGTTCAGGAACAACGAGGGGCTGTCCCATAAGTATGGGATAGCCCCTTTCTTTGAAGGCCAGTCGTCGAAAGTGGTGTTCAAGCGTTACGATCAGGCGCAGCCGTTTCTGTTGCCGCCGTCTTTGGACTCCTGAACGACGACGTTGCAGGGCAGGAGAAGCCCGCGGAATCAGAAACGATCTTGCAATTGGGCTATAATAGAAATATTTAGCGCTGTGCTCGATGTTGGCAACTCGGGATAAGGCGAAGCACATAAAAAGAGACCATCTGTTCAATCCAGACGGTCTCTTTCATGTGATAAATCCATGCTGAAATCTATTTCACCAGATTCAGCGTCGTCATCATTTGCCCACCCGGCTGCTGCAGATGAGCGAAATAGACTCCGGTGCCGATTGTTCCTGTGAAAACGTCAACATCGTCTGCGGTCAAAAAGAGACCGAAGAGAATCAAACTGAAGCTTTTCATTTTACGCTCCTTCCTTTGAGGAAATCCCGTTTCATTTTCGTAGCCCTATAAATCGGTTAGCGCAGGTCATGTAAATCGTTGGGCCTGCACGGCGACAATCATCGTCAACAAAACCTAATCATGCATAGTCTCACAGAATATTGCCGCCATGCAAAACCCTTTCACCAGTTAGCAGTCAGATATAATGCGTTTCACCGAATACCGCATGAGGCTTCACCGCGCTTTTTTAGGTACTGTTGATGATAATCTTCTGCAAGGTAAAACGCGGAGGCGGGTATGATTTCCGTTGCAATCGGTCTATTGATTTCGCCGGATTTCTGCAATCTCTCCCGCGAAGCCTCCGCCGCTTTCTTTTGCTCTCCGTTGGTGTAAAAAATCGCCGAACGATATTGGTCGCCGATATCCACTCCCTGACCGCCGACCTGCGTCGGATCATGAACTGACCAGAATGTTTTCAGTAGGTCATCATAGGAAACACGGGACGGATCATAGACAACCTCCACCACTTCTGCATGCCCGGTCATTCCGGAACACACATCTTCATAGGTCGGATTTTTCGTTTTGCCGCCCGAATAACCGACAGCGGTAGAAATCACTCCGTCCATGCGCTGGAATACGGCTTCCACACCCCAAAAACAACCCGCGCCGAATAAAGCTTTTTCTTGTGTTGCAGCACTTGTCATTTGTTCATTTCCCATATTGGATGGATTCATATCACCGGAGAACTGCAGCGCGACCGAATTAATGCAGTATCGTTGACCCGTTGGCGCAGGGCCATCATCTCCCCGTGGCTTTTCAGTGTCCGCATTCACAGCATCTCTCGCATGAACATTCGTGAGAACAACGCCCAGAAAGCTCGAAGCGAGAATAAACAGCGCTATGAATCCAACCTTTCGCATTATAGACATGGTTCTCTTCTTTCACTTGCGGTAACTCAGATAAAGCGTGAAACTGAAATGTCGTTCGACTGTAATATACGGATTTCGGGTCTTTATTATCCTATTTTGTTTCAAAAAGATAGAGCTTGCGCTCGAAGAAAATGTCTGATGAAATCGTATCTATAATTATTTTAATATCTTAAGCAGGATTCACAACTCATCTAAGGTTAGGGGCACCTAATCTAAATATACGCTATAAAATCCAATTTGTCAAGAGCTATCGCCGGAATTTATCGGTTGATATAGATTGTTTATCCCAGCGATGGTCTGTCATCCGAGTCAGCCTCTCGGATAGTGCAATCATCTTGTCAAAAACACATCCGTTGCCAGCGCCCTGTTTTTTTACAAACAGAGCGCCGGGAATCTACCGTCAATCTATTAGTGATGCATCTTTTCGGAACTTTCTGGAGTCGCATCTAATTTCATTGAGCTGGATTCGTTCAGCTTCTTCAAATACTCATCCGGATTCTTCTCGAAAGTTTCGACGCATCCGCCACAGCAGAAGCGCACCAACTGGTTGTTGTGAACATAATCAATAGGCTCACCCATGCTGCCCAATTTTCCTCCTGACACAACGCAAGTTTCCAGCGGGTAGCTTTCTTTCTGTTCCGTAATAACCGCGGCATCAAGTTTTGCGACGTAGGTTGCAGGATCTTTTTCAAAAGCCGATACACAACCACCGCAACAGAGTTGGATTTCACGCCCGTTATAATCGTGTTTGACAGGCTCTCCCATGGCTCCAAGTTTCTCGCCGCTGACAAGGCAGTAGTCAATCGGGTAGTCAGCTTTCATCATCTCCGATTTCGCCATTTTCTGTGCCGGGTTCATTTTCCCGTGCTCATGCATCTGACCGTAGGCGCTGAATGCCACGATAAGAACAAATGCAAGAGTTAGAACTGTGTTTTTGTGCGTTTTCATGATTTCTCTCCTGTGTTTTTTAGGTTTCTCTTATTTTCTGTTTTACTCTTTTTCAGGCAACGGTTTTAGGTGAAGTAATCCCGGTCGCTTGATGAAGTAGTAAATCGACGGGATAATGATGAGGGTCAGAATCGTTGAAGAAATCAATCCGCCGACCATCGGAGCGGCGATGCGCCTCATCACTTCGGAACCTGTGCCCGTTCCAATCATAATGGGCAGAAGACCAATCAACGTTGTCGAAACGGTCATCAGTTTCGGTCGAACACGCTCGACGGCGCCTTCCATAATCGCGTTTTTGAGGTCTCCCACATTTCGCAGGCGTTTCTCTCGCTTGAACCTGTTGTACGCCTCGTCCAGATAGACGAGCATCACCACACCCGTCTCCGCGGCGAGTCCCCCCAGCGCGATAAATCCCACAGCAACCGCGACGGATGTATTAAACCCCAGGATATACATCAGCCAGATTCCGCCCACCAGAGCAAACGGCAACGACAACATGACCACAAGGGATTCGGTGATGTTTTTGAAATGAAAGAATAGCAAGAAAAAAATAATGAGTATCGTTAAAGGAATGAGGAGTCGCATGCGTTTGGCGACTCGTTCCATGTATTCATACTGTCCCGACCATACCAGAGAATAGCCTTCCGGAATCTCGATATTTTGATTCAGAATATCTTTGGCTTGGTGGACATAGGTCCCAACATCCACGCCGCGGATATCGACATAAATCCACAGCGTTTTGCGCGCGTTTTCTGTCTTAATCATCGGCGGACCATCCACAATTCTGATAGTCGATACTTGTTCCAAAGGCACCGTAAATCCTTGCGGCGTCGGGACACGAACACGCCGGATGCTCTCCAAGTCGTTTCGTTTCTCTCGTGGATAACGAACGTTGATAGGATAACGCGCATTGCCTTCCACGGTGTGGGAAACATTCATGCCACCCAACGCAGACATGATGACGTCCTGTACCTGAGCAATTCGGAGGCCGTAGCGCGCCGCTTTTTCGCGGTCGATATCGATGTCAATGTATCGTCCGCCCACGACCCGTTCCGAAAATGCGGAGACGGTTCCGGGAACTCCCTTCATCACGGCTTCGATTCGTTCTCCCAGTCGGGCGAGTTCGTTCAAATCGTCGCCCATGATTTTGATGCCGACCGGCGTTTTGATGCCGGTGGACAACATATCGATTCGCGTGCGAATGGGCATCGTCCAGGCGTTGGTCAGGCCGGGAATCTGGATCGCAGCGTCGAGCTCCTGAATCAGTTTATCCATTGTCATGCCGTCGCGCCATTTCGAGCGATCCTGATGCAAGATAATCGTGGTTTCGATCATGGATAATGGCGCTGGGTCGGTGGCGGTTTCCGCGCGTCCGATTTTCCCGAAGACGTGTTTGACTTCCGGAAACGTCTTGATGATTTTATCGGTTTGCTGCAACAGCTCCCGCGCTTTCATCGGAGATATTCCCGGAGGTGTTGTCGGCATGTAAAGTAAATCACCTTCGTTCAGCGGCGGCATGAATTCAGAACCCAGTCGGCTCCACGGAAAGAACGTTATAAGAAGAATTAGCACGGCAATTCCAATTACAAGGAGCGGGTATTTCAGCGCGCCGCGAATCACTGGGCGGTAGAGCATGATAAAAAAACGGCTGAGTGGATTTTTGTTTTCAGCTCGAATTTTACCGCGAATGAAATAGAACATCAGCACCGGAATAATCGTAATTGCGAGCAGCGCCGATGCCGCCATCGCAAAAGTCTTGGTATATGCTAATGGGCCGAAAAGACGACCTTCTTGAGACTGTAAGCTAAAAACAGGAAAGAAAGATACCGTAATGATCAGAAGGCTGTAAAAGAGCGCCGGTCCGACCTCTTTGGCGGCGCTTAGAATAATATCCAGGTGAGGTTTCTTGTCTCGATCCCGTTCGAGATGTTTATGAGCGTTCTCCACCATCACGACTGAGGCATCCACCATGACACCGATGGCAATCGCAATCCCGCCCAATGACATGATGTTCGCATTGATGCCCAGAACCTTCATGGCGATGAACGCCATCAAGACGCCTGTCGGTAAAGCAAGAATTGCGACAAGTGAGCTCTGGAAGTGCAGAAGGAAAAGGATGATGATGAGCGCCACGACGAGCATTTCCTCGGTGAGTTTCTCTCGGAGTGTCGCTATCGCTCGATGAATTAGCGCCGAGCGATCATACGCCTCGACAATCTCAACGCCTTCCGGCAGTCCGCTGCGTAAATCCTGCAATTTTTCTTTGACGCGTTCAATGACCGTCAGAGCATTCTCTCCGAAGCGAATGACGGCAATCCCTCCCACGACTTCTCCTTCGCCGTTCCATTCGGCGATGCCGCGGCGCAGTTCCGGCCCCACCTGCACGTGGGCGACTTGCTTAAGGCGAATCGGTGTTCCGGAAGGTCCGGGATGGATGGGAATGTTTTCGATTTGTCGAATCCGTTCGGCATCCGATTCTCCCCGGATGTATCCCAATCCTCGAATGAAGAATTCGGTTTCTCCCATTTCCAGAAGTCGCCCGCCCACATCGTTATTCGACTCTTTGATAGCCATCTTTATATGGCCTATAGGTATCCCGAAAGAAGCCAACGCGTCCGGATCCACGACAACCTGATACTGTTTCACGAATCCACCAACCGAGGCAACTTCCGCGATGCCCGGAACCGATTGCAATTCGTATTTGATATACCAATCCTGGATAGAACGCAACTGGGCCAGGTCGTGATTCTTCGATTTCAGTGCCCATTCATAAACCCAGCCCAGTCCCGTTGCATCCGGCCCCAGGCGCGGCACCACGCCCGGGGGAAGGTCTTTTTGCGCCGTATTCAAATATTCCAAGACGCGGCTGCGCGCCCAGTATAAATCCGTACCGTCCTCAAAAATCAGATAAACCATTCCACAATTAAAGTACGAATACCCGCGAACATCTTTCACATAAGGAACCGCCAAAAGCGCAGTGGTCAAGGGATAGATGACCTGATCTTCCACGACCTGCGGAGCCTGCCCCGGATAATCCGCGACGATAATAACCTGAACGTCCGACAGATCCGGAATCGCATCAATGGGAATCGTCAGCAGACTGTGGATCCCAATGGCGATGATCGCCAGTGTTGCCAAAATAACCAACAGACGATTCCGAATAGAAGCTTCTATGATTTTTTCGATCATCAGATTCAATTCCTTTTATCACACGCTGGAATGGTTATGAGCGTACATCTTCAATCGGTTTCAAGAACATGCCGCACACAGAGCACTTCTTGTCTTTTTCGCTTTCCGGGCGCACGACGGGACACATCACACAACCGTAGGGTTCAGAATCCCGCAACACTTCTAATTCGTCTGTGGTCATCGGTATCAAAAACATATTGCAAAGCGGACAACGTGCGTCATCGTCGGCAGTGACGATTTCATGGTGCATCGGGCACCAGTAGAGTGAATCGGAAGTGAACAGAGCTTCCATCGTAACTCCGGATGCAACGTGCTCATGAGTTGTTTTTCCTTCCGACTCTCTCTCCGATGATTCGCTCACGGAATGTCCTTCTCCGGTATGAGCATGTTCACTATGTTCTGCATGCGATTTCTTATCGGTCATCGTGCTGCCTTCGGAGAGCAATTTTTGCAATGCTTCCTGAAGCTGCGCCTCGGAATCGAGCAGGAACTGCGCGGAAATAACAACGTTTTCTCCTTGATTCAAACCGGTTTTCACCTCATAAAGACTGTTGTCCGCTTCAAGTCCCAATCCAATTTCACGAGGCAGGAATTTCCCATTACCGAGTGCCAGAAAAACGACATCGCGTTTGCCTGAGCGCACCACCGCTTCTCGCGGGATTGCGACAACATTCTCGCGCTCCCTGGTTTCAATTTGAACCTGCGCATACATGTCGGGTTTTAATATGCCGGCGGAATTACTTAGCGTAATTCTAATCGTGGCCGTTCGCGTTTTAGGATTTAGATAAGGATAGATGTAACTCACGTTTCCCTCGAACACTCGTTCGGGATCAAAGGCGAGATGCACGGCGGCGTCCTGCCCCGCTTGAATCCATGGCAATTCATATTCGTAGATTTCCGCCTCAACCCAGATTTTCGATAAGTCCGCGACGTAAAAAAGATCCGTTCCGGCTTTGCTGTAACCACCTTGTACGGCATTCTTGTGAAGGACGACTCCCGACGTAGGACTATACAACGTCATCACACGCGACACCTTGCCGGAAGATTCCAGCGCATCAATTTGGGCATCGCTGATATCCCAATATTTCAAACGTTCGCGGGCGGCTTTGAGTAAGTTTTCCGAACCTGCACGAACCGGCAAGAGCGAACTGGTCGCCAGAGCGTGATACCCTTTCAGCGCCAGCAAGTACTCTTCCTGCGCGGTGACCAGCTCGGGACTGTAGATGTCCAAGAGTGGTTCTCCTTTAGTGACAGATTGTCCCGTTTCGTTGACGTATAATCTTTCGATCCAGCCCGAAATCTTGGGATTCACGCGATACGTCCGGGATTCATCCACGATAACGACGCCGTTGGTCTCCACAGTCCGGGACAGGTTCCGGCGCTGAACCGTGGCAGTTCTTACACCGATATTTTGAACGACGGCCGGATCAACGGTAATCACTTCTCCCTGAACTTCATCCTCATAGACGGGAACTAAATCCATTCCCATCGGGGATTTCCCGGGTTCATCGGAAATATAATTCGGATCCATCGGAGCGCGCCAATACAGAATCTTTCTTTCACCGCTTGCAGCCGTACTTGCGGTTTTCATCGGCGTCAGGTTCATCCCGCAAATCGGACAGGTTCCCGGTCCTTCCTGAATCACGTTGGGGTGCATCCCGCAGGTGTACAATTGAGCGGATGCTTCCTCGGATGATGAGTGATGTGACGTCGGGACTCGTGATGCCTGCCAGATATTGACGGCAACGCTGATCACAAACAACACCATCAGAATAACAATAATATTTCGAGCTTTCATTTTAAATATCTCCCTATGGAACGCTTAGATAATCCGTTGTCCGGTCATCGCTTCTATTCTCGCCCAGACAAGCTCATGCTCCAGAATTCTCTGCCGCAATTCCAATTCATAATTCAGCAGCGCTCCTTGGCTGGAGAGCAGCGTCAAAAAATCCACTTTGCCAACCGGATAACCGGTCAGCGCAGACTGAAGCGTTTGCTCTGCGAGTGGAATAATCCCCTCGCGGTACACTGTGATTTGGTCGCGAGTCCGCTTCGCTTGTGCGAGCAAATCATTCAACTGGAACTCGAGCTCATCTAAGAGCGATTGGAATTCTTCATCCACCTGCCGTTGTTCGAGCCGCCGCTGCTCAATCAAATGAGCCTGCTTCTTCTTCCAATAAAGTGGAATCGCGATTTCAGCTTTAACCGAAAAGAAATCATACCGTGTCATGCCGTTCGGGCTGTCGTCTCGCTGCGTGTATTGAACGCCCATTTTAAAATCTGGATAAAAACTCTTTCGAGCTAAACGGAGATTAGCTTTTGCGCTCTGTTCGCGCGCTCGATTCGCCTGCACTTCAGGATTGAAATCAGCAATCAGCGCATCGAGGGAATCGGCATCCAATCCGACTATCTGGAAATCCAATTGCGATGGAACCTCCAACGGCGCATCCGGCTCGCGACTTAGCAGCGCAGAGAGTCGAGCTTTTAGTGTCTCCTCCATTTGATGGAGTTTCAACAACCGGTCTTCGAATTTCGTTCGTTCTGTTTGTGCTCGCAGGACGTCCTGCCCGAGTCCGTTTCCGACTTCATATTTCGATGTGGTAATCGCAACAAACTGATCCATCAGCGACTGATTACTTTCCACGAGCCCGATTGATTCACGAACAAAAGCCCATTGATAATACGTCTCTTTCGTCAGGCGAATGATTCGTGCCTTTTCTCTTTCCCGAAGCGCCGCCTGTCTGTCTCGCCCACTCTCGGCAAGGTCTCTCTTCAGGCTAAGTTTCCCCGGAAAAGGCAACGTCTGGCTCAGCGAAATCCACTTCCCGGTCATCGGTTCCTGATCAAAAGCAAAAGAATTGACGGGCAAATTCGCCAATCCAAAGCCAAGCATGGGTTCCGGTAGCGCGCTGGATTGCGGAATCTTTTCATCAAACGCCTCAACATGTGCGATGGCAGCCTTCAATGACGGATTCTTCTGGAGTGCTTCGTGAATGTACCGTTCGAGTACAGGATCACTTCCACCGGCAAAAGCCGTCGCCGCTATAATCATGATGACCAAAAAGGATTTCATTTGACAACCATTATTTTCTTTTGAATCCTATAAAACGAATTGGCAAGTGTCAGGCCATAAAAAAACCACTTGGGGTTTTACTCCAAGTGGTTGTCTTCTTGTGCGTTAAGCTTTCGTGTTTCTACTGCAATCTCGAGCGATTGAAACGACCTTTCAATACCCCATTGAAAAGGATTTTCAACGCGGCGGCGGCTTGATGCCGTAGTCCTCCATTTTCTTTCGAAGCGTCGGGCGAGTAATTCCGAGCGCGTCACACGCCTTTCCCAAATTCCCGCCGACTTCGATAAGCACCCATTCGATGTGTTCTTTTTCCATCGCCGCCAAGGATTTCATCTCCCGTTTCTCGTGGGCTGTCATCATCTCACCGGGAAAATCCAGAGACAGCGTATCAGTGGAAGAGCGCACGACGGCCTGTATCAATACATTTTCGAGTTCCCGGATATTCCCCGGCCAGTCATACTGGAGCAAACGTTTCATTACTGCATCGGGAACTCTCTCGATGTTGCGATGCAAATCCCGATTGATTTTCTTAAGCAGGTGGCCCACCAATACCGGAATATCTTCCCTGCGTTCACGCAGCGGCGGCAGCGAGATAACCGCAACTTTCAGCCGGAAATAGAGATCTTCCCGAAACTTTTTTTCCTTGATCATCTCTTCAAGATTGCGATGTGTCGCTGTGATAACGCGAGCATTAAATGGAATCGATACCGCTCCGCCGACTGGCTCGAAGCTTTTCTCCTGAAGAACTCGCAGAATTTTCGCTTGAAGTTCCAGAGATAAATCTCCGATTTCATCCAAGAAAAGTGTCCCGGACGCCGCTAATTCCATCCGGCCGATTTTGCGCTGATGCGCACCCGTGAAAGCGCCGCGCTCATGTCCCAACAACTCCGATTCCATCAGCGTTGGCACAATCGCGCTGCAATTCACGGCCATAAAAGGATGCTCCGGTGTCGAATTATGATGGATAGCACGCGCGACCAACTCTTTTCCTGTACCGCTATCGCCGACAATGAGGACGCTGATTTTCGATTTCGACGCGAGTCCTATCTGTTTGTGAATTTCGAGCACAGCCTGACTCTGTCCCGCAATCCGGTCTGATTTGAATTCGCCCACCCCGTCGTCTTGGAGCGTTTTCGCCTGTTTCCCGGCTTGAATTTGAGAGACGGCTTTGTCGATAACGACATCGAGCTCATCAATGTTCAAAGGTTTGTGAATATAATTGAACGCCCCGGTCTTCATGGCTCGAATGGCATACTCCATATCCTGATAACCGGTCACCATGATGACAATCGCATCGGAAGCCGCCTGCATCTGTTCTTCCAAAAGCGATATGCCGTCACCGTCGGGAAGCTTTAAATCGAGAATAACAACATCGGGTGACCGCGCCAGCCAAAGTTCCCGACCGGAAGCGATGTCCGCGCCGCTCAGAACTTCAAATCTTTTGTCCTTAAGATGCAATTCCAGCGTCCGCCGAATCGCATCATCGTCGTCTATGACAAGAATGGTTTCCATGTTCAAGTTTCCATAGGAATAATAATGTCCACTTCGGTGCCTTCGCCCACTCGACTGCGAACGCGCATCGTGCCTCCGTGCGCCTCAATAATCTTTTTCGAATTCGGCAGGCCAAGTCCTGTTCCTTGTTTATGCGTCGTGAAAAATGGTTCGAAAAGTTTCTTCATATTCTCCGGGGCAATCCCCTGTCCTTCGTCTTTGACGGTAATCAGACAAGCGGGCATATCATCCCAATCGGTGTCGTCCGTTTTCAGGATAATTTTGCCTCCGGGCTTACTGGCTTGCAGCGCATTGAACAGCACGTTCACCAGAACCTGATGAATTTTTTCGGAGTCAACCTGAATCATCCTCGATGAATCATGCAGCTCCACCTCAACCCGGAAAGCTTCCCTTTGTGCTTGCGTCTCCCGCAGAACACCGTCCATTAATTCCTCAAGGCGAAGCGGCTTGCGATTCAACGCGATAGGCTTCGCGTAATCCAGAAGACTGGTCATCATTTTTTCAAGCCGTTCGGTCTGACTCTTCGCCAATTGAAAATGCTCCCCAACCGAACCATCCATCGAACATTTCGTTTCAAGGATTCGCAAATTCATCTTGACCGCAGACAGCGGATTGCGAATTTCATGAACGATGCTTGCAACGAATTCCCCAATGGCAGCTAATTTTTCGGATTGAATCAGTTGCTTCTGAGTCCGGACGAGTTTTTCGTAGGCGTCTTGCAGAGAATCGCGAGATTCCTTCATCGAATGAACCATCTGATTGAATCTCTCCGCCAATTCGCCTAATTCATCGTGAAGACGAACGACGACCGCTCGCTCCAGATTTCCCTTCGATACGTCGAGACTCGCATCGGCTAATTGTCGAATCGGCAGACTGATAGAGCGTGAAATCAGAGCCACAACAATCAAAATCACACCTAAGACAAGTATCGCGACAATCAGCGTATTGTGTCGCAGCCTTGTCAGAGGAGCAAAGGCTTCACGGGCATCCATTTCAGCGATAAGCGCCCATTTCTGCTCCGGTGCAAACACCCATGCTCCTATAACCTGCTGCCCGTCGAATCCCTGATAAACAGCCGCTCCGTTCACACCCGTCAAAGCCCGCCGAATTCCTTCCGTGTCCATCTTGTGAGTCAGCGGTGCCGGGTGTTCCATGAAACGTGATGGTGTGAGCATGACCTTTGCCGTATCCACAAGGTAAGCCTCTCCGGTCAGTCCCAGTCCGGTCGTGTCCAAAACAATGGGATTGAGCGTGTTGGAGAGCGCTAAAAGTACTGCAATAATCGCCACGGGTTCTCCGGCCGGGCTTCGAATCAGAACCGCCCAGTTCATAACAGGCCCAAACATCTCGCGCAAGTGAATAGGACCCTTCACCGGCCCATCAGACGAGAGAGCCCGTTCGAACATCTCCGTTCGCTCAAATCCGGGCACGGGGAGACCGCAGCGTTCGGCATGCGCCAGCGGCCGACCGTTCATATCGTGAATACACAGGCCTTCATAGGCAGCGGAACTTCCCTTATAAGAACGCAGAATTCCCTCGAGTTCATGCACAAGCGAAGCATCCTCGCCTTTCGACAGGAGAACGCAATTACGAACAACAAACGGATGAGCCGCTAAAACTTCAAGATCAGAAACCCGCTCCGCAAACCATTGATTGATTTGCTTCATCTGACGTGTCGCGACAGTCTCCATATGCAGGAAGACTTCTTGCGTGACCGCCTGCTTCGCGAAATAATACCCCTGATAGCCCATGAAGATAAG
>CBDVDL010000011.1:0-15862 GCA_965372735.1 uncultured Alphaproteobacteria bacterium
TTGTATTCTATTCGTTTCAACAGATGGTATACTAAGGTGGTTTAAGGCGAGTCATGATTTTCAATACCATGGTTTGGAAGTCCGAACACCTGTACGCGAACATAGTTGTGCTGGTGATTATTTCGCTACTGGTGCAGAAGACATTGAATCACAGAAGGTAATGGCTGACGCATGGTTTGATGATCCACGTATTGGACATGATATCATAGTCCATGAAGCACCATTTTACCTTACGTCTTATAACACTGTACTGAGTTTGGTGTGGCTTGAGTAGAGCAACGACCGTGATTCTCATTTTTATTGGATTCATCTCGATTCTCGGTCAGGTCGCGCTGCTGCGTGAACTGGCCGTTGCTTTTTTCGGCAGTGCATTACTTTCTTTGCTGGCTATCGCCTTCTGGCTCATCTGGACGGGCTTGGGCGCGCTTCTCAATCGCAGAATCGGAACGAACAAAGGACTGCTGGCGTGTGTCGCCGCTCTGGGATTCGCACTACCACTCGAAGTCGTCTTTGCGCGAGGCGTTCGCCTGATTTTCGGAGCCACTCCCGGCGCTTTCATGCCGTTCGAACAGCAGCTCATTTCGATGGCTGCGACACTCGCACCGGCGGGACTTCTGCTTGGATATCTCTTCGTGCAAGCCGCCCGCAGACATGTGACTCACGGAGGCAGTTTCGCAACCGCCTATGGACTGGAATCACTCGGAGGAGTTCTCGGCGGGCTGGCGTCCACTTTTCTCTTAGCGGGTCATCTGGCGACATTTCCCACCGTCATCCTGTGCAGCGCGCTCACGTTTTTCATCGGCTTCTTTCTCTCGCGCGACGCACGTGCTGCGCGTTTTCTTTTTGCTCTGACATCGCTGGCATTTTTAGCTCTTCTCATTTTTGCAGGCAACATCGTTGACCGCGCGACTCTCCGCTGGCAATTCCCCGGACTGTTGGACAGCCGCGATTCCCCCTATGGCCGCCTGACAATGACAGAACGCGGCGGCCAACTCGCCGTGTTTGAAAACGGCGCTCTCTCGTTTGAAACACAAGGAACGGAACCCGAAGAAATCGCGCATCTCGCGCTCTTGGCGCACGAAAACCCGCGTCGCATTCTGTTGCTCGGCGGAGGCGTTTCCGGAACCGTGCGCGAAATCCTGAAGCATCGCCCCGAAAAAATCGACTATATCGAACTGGATCCGTTTCTCATCGAGATGGCGCAAGCGTATCTCCCCGACGAAATCAGAAATTCGCTGCAAGCCCCTTCCGTAAATCTGATTATTTCCGACGGACGCAAATTTCTGCGCAACACTACGAACCGCTACGATGTTATCATCGTGGATATGCCCGAACCCACGTCGGGAGGAACAAACCGCTATTATACACGTGAGTTTTTCGCGGCGTGCGCTCGCGTCCTTTCAGAAGATGGTCTGATAGCGTTTCGACTGCCGTCTTCCGAACAATACTGGACTCCCGGCCTCGCGCGCCGCAACACAAGCATCTACCGCGCAGCGAAATCCACCTTCAGCGATATTATCGTCCTCCCCGGTGGCGTCAACACTTTTCTCGCGTCAAATGCAACGCTCAGCCGAGAGCCGATTGTCAGCGTCGAACGTTTACTTGCGCGACAAATCAAAACACGCCTCATCCTTCCGCCCTACATTAACTACCTCTACACGAACGACCGCTTCACCGAAATCGAAAAGATACTGAATCAAACGGTCGCGCCGGTCAACTCGGATGTGAAGCCGGTTTGTTATCAACTGACTCTTCTGCTGTGGCTGTCAAAATTCTACTATGAGCTGTCCGATTTTCAAACCAGCGCGGGGAGTTGGCTCTGGTGGCTTCTGCTTCCTCTGCTCGCACTTTTCTGGATAGTAAGACGGCGCGCTGTCGTCGCGAAACTTCTTTTGGTTATCCTCGCCGGTTTCGCAGGCATGGTTATCGAATTCGCTGTCCTGCTGCGTTTCCAAACAGCGAGCGGAGTTCTGTTTCAAGACATCGGATTACTCTTGGCAGGGTTCATGGCGGGATTAGCTGTCAGTCCGCTATCGGGAAAATGGGCAGCAAGAAAACATAAACGAGGTTTCTTTTTAGCGCTCTCGCTCGTCTTGCTTTGCGGCGCGTCTATGCTTATTTTCCACTGGGAAGGAATGCGCTACACCGTTGTCGGAATCGTCTGGCTTTTCTTTGCAGGCGCTGTTGTGGGTTCTTTCTTTTGTTACGCCACTGAAAAAATACCGGACAAAGGTGGGTTGCTCTATGCGGCAGACCTTCTCGGCGGAAGCCTTGGAGCTCTGATAGCAAGCTTGCTCCTGCTTCCCTCGCTGGGCCTGGACACATCCGCGTTCTGGATGGGACTCATCGCTCTGCTGGGCTTGCTGTTAATCTAAAAAAAACCCTCTATCTCCTCCTGCTTGCAGAGGAGATAGAGGGATAATTACATGCCTTACTCGTTCTAAATTGTCCAAGTCATCCCGGCAAAAAATTGTCGTCCCGCTCCCGGATAACCCAACTCTTCCTCGAAGTACTCGTCTGATAAATTATAAGCCTTCACGTACACTTTCAGAAACGGAGCAATCCTCTGGGAAATCGTCAGATTGTGAATTCTATACGCGGATAAATCCCGGGTTGAAATGTAAGTGGTTCGCTTATCGAAAGCATTCAATTCATAGAGCATTTCCATCCTAAAATCTGTTTTGCAGGAAAGCGATGCTCGAACCCGATGGGGCGACACTTCTTCCAAAAGAACCTCGGAAGATTCTTCAGGATTGATAAAACCATAACTCACATCACCGGATATAAAGCGGGAAAGCTCGAATTGGGTTCGTAATTCCAAACCCTGCAGCGTCGCATCACCGATATTCTGGAAGCGATAAGACCTCGATGCTCGATAGATTAAATCCGTCAATTCATTGTGAAAAAACGCAACCTCTATCGAAAGAAACCGGTGCGCGTTGTTGAACTCGAAACTCCGTTCCAGACCGACTTCAAATTTATCCGCTTGCTCCGCGTTTAAGTCAGGTTTGCCGGAACTCTCGCTGTATAAATGATGCAGCGTCGGAAAGCGAATAGCGTTCGCATAGCTGGCGCGAAACGTAAGCTCTAAGGGCAGCCCCTGCCGAACACTCACCATCGGACAGAGCTTCTGCGTCGATGAATTCCGTTCCTCCATCCCGAAAACGTTATAACTTGCGCCTGCTGTTATTTCCGTGTGCTTCCAGGGGCGGAAATTGTCCTGCGAAAACACCGTACCGGTATAAATGGTATGTGACATCAACGGCTCATCAACATCGGGTTTTTTGTTCATCAAATCGCGTTTGAAATTCATGCCCATTTGAAGTCGGTGATTTTCCCAAGTGTTAAGCCGACCATCCACCGAGCCCCCGAAAGTCCAGTTTTCCAATTTGGAATCCCAATTAATCTGGTCATCTCGCATCTCGCGCCCAGTGTAATCAATAAAGCGGTCGTGCTGTGCATCCGCGAAGACAATGGCTTTGAGGTTAACATCGTCGCTCACAAGCCAGTTACCGGAGAGCGCGCTGCTCAGTCGCTGCCATTCCGGGAAAGTTCGGAATTGTGGAGATTCAAAAGGATAAATCGTGAACGGCACGTCCTTCTTCGCCCAATGATAACCCAACGACAGCGCATACAGACTCACCGGAGACGGTTGAAATCCTATTTTGCCGTTCATCCCGGTCTTATGATAGAAGCTGTTTCCTCGCAGGCCGCCGTCTTCTAATGATGTTGCCGCGAAATCCTCGCTCAGAGCAAAGCCATCGGAATAGTTTTCATAGCCGGAGAGCCAGTAGTTGAACCGACCGACTTGTCGGCTGTGATTGATGCTGAGCTTGCGGAATTTATAGTCGCCGAACTCGCTTTCAACAACCGTTCGAGGCGTTTCCAGCCCGTTCTTCGTCACAATGTTAATCACGCCGCCCATGCTGTTCGCGCCGTACGCGACCGAAGCCGGTCCCTTGATGATTTTGATCTTGGCGATATTATCCAGCGGGAGCATGGACAGATCCACTTCCCCGTAATAGCCGGAATTAATCGGCCGACCGTCCACGAGAACCAGCACATCCCGCGCAGGAAATCCGCGGATTTTTGTTTCCGTTTCCGCTTTCGGGCCCGCAGTCACCGTCAGTCCAGGGTCAGAGCGCAAAATATCAGCCACCGTAACGGCGTTTCTCTTCTGAATCTCCTCTGCCGTAATTTCAGTGATCATCGACGTGCCGCTGATGGTGCGAATTCCATAAACGACCACTTCTTCCAGCGTATAAACCAGCGCGCTCGTGTCGTCTTCCGCATTCGCAAAGGAAGCCGCAGAAACCGGCGACGCCAGAAACGTGCAGGCAGCGAGAGCTGCAAAAGTAATTATCAACAACCGCTTCATTGAACGATGATCTTTTTCAATACTTTGAGTTTATAGCTACCGCCCGTGAGACTCGTGTCCGTGAAAATCGTTCTCTGACTGGTGAGAAGCCAATATCCGGTTTGAAACTGAACCCATGTCATCTCTTCGTCGGGGCCGAAATCATCGAGCGACCGGATATTGTACTGGTAATTTTCTGGATCGATGAGCAGGGAAAGCACAAAGTCTTTGAGTGGGAGTGCATCCTCAAGGATGCTGTCAGGATTCATGACCTGAACAGAACTTACATCCTTGAATTCGACGAATGAAAGCGTGTCAGGCGTATTGACGTCGAACTTGCGATAAACATAAATGCTCGCGACATCACTGACGTTGTAAGCCCCGGCCAAATTAATCAGCTCACCAGGAAAAATCGCGCGCCCAGTGGAAAGAACGATATGCCCCAGCGCCATCTCTTCCCATCTGTTATCCGGATAGCCTCTGGAACCGGACGCCGAAAAACCATCCGCGCCCATAATTTGATACCCATACAAAGGCCGTGCGTCCCACAGGGTATCTCCATCATCGAACATGGGAATAAGCGTGGTATCGATAAACTCGCTGAGTTGAATAGCTTCCTCACCATCCACGTCTATTTTCGGCAGTTCTGAAAAGAGAATCTCGGCAGAATCTCCATCCATGTGTATCCAAATTGAAGCGTCCGTGGGTGTGGAGCCAGAGGGATTGTTATCGTCCTTGCTGCAGCCGAGCATAAACACAAGGCAAAGAACAGAAAACAGCATCATGCGATTAAAGAAACGCATTTCAGTCTCCTTTAAGAGTTTCGTTCCAAAAACTAAATAGGTTCTGCAGGAATAAAGAGGAGACAAGAACAAGGAGGATGTTCTTTGCGAAGGGCTTGAATCACCCACGAGGATAATGTGGGGAATTTCAAGGTCTCATCTCCTTTCCAAAATGTGGAGGCTTGCTCGTTTCCAATCAAACCCCGTCGGTCTCGTCTCATAGGTGGCCCCGTAGAAACTAAAGACTCGGAGATAAATTTCATTATTTCTTGTTTGCAATATAACAAGAAAAAAAATATTTGTCAAGAGAAATTATTCACAAATTAGTCTCCCAAACACCGAGGCAGATCCCCTGATCTGCCCGGAATGTTGAATCGCCCGTTATTCTGCTATTGCGGTCTCACATTCATTCATCACTTTCCAACACGCTCGCGCGTGTTGGAGATTCGATTTATGCGTATCGTAGAGTTACACGCGTGCAATACGCGGGAGCGTATTGCCTAGTGGGATTTACAAATAAGAGCCCTAATCTTCGATCAAATCCACGAGTTCAAAATACACGGTATCCGCGCCGGCGGCACAGAACACTCCATGTCCCTGACTCAAATTGGTCGCCGGATAATTTTCTGCTTGACCGAGCATCGTCGTATTCACATAATCCCACAGAGCCTGACCGCAGGATTGAAGTAGGAGATCGACAAAAATCCTAAAGGCTGGCTCTACCTGCCTTGCTTTCGAAAAAATCTTTTTCGTCCGAGAACAAATCGGACACTACCTGCGAGAAGCCATATAAAAAAAACGGCCCTCGGGAAATCCCGAGGGCCGCATTGTCCGTGCTTTGAGCTTCGCGATAACTTATCATACAAAGAAGAATTAGTAGACCGCGATAACCACATAGAAGTTCTTGCTGCTGGTTGTCACAATGCCGGCATCCGTGTACGATGTCGCGGATATCGGTGTCGGAGTCAACAGAGCTCCGGTCGTGTAGTCTTGATAAGGAGCATCAAGACGATAGACCTTGTACGTCGCATTTCCCATCGCCGACCATCTTAGAGTCACGTTGCTGGTGGTTCCATCTCGGAATACTGTCAGATTGTCCACCGGTTTCGCTTCTCCAATTGTCACTTGAATCAGATAGCGGCCAGGAGACGGCATAAACGCATTCAGGGAATCCTGACGAATTACAAAATTGTGACCATCATACATAGGTGGAACCGAAACACTTTCGCCCACCAGCGATGGAAAACTACTTTCGTTAACGGTGTCCTTACCTGA
The DNA here is from genome assembly GCA_965372735.1 of uncultured Alphaproteobacteria bacterium. GTDB lineage: Bacteria > Electryoneota > RPQS01 > RPQS01 > DYHQ01 > JAUXGA01. The sequence continues at coordinate 6,415 of CBDVDL010000011.1, forward strand.
AACGGAAACCCAGAAGTCACCCGAGCGATTCTGCAGTTCGGGAATAGCACTCAAATCGTATATCCACCAGTGAGGTTCAGCGACCCGGCCAATCGTTTCGTTGGTGTCAATCTTTGTCACGAGCCGATAGATTAGCGAGTCACTCGGATGTTCGGGAATGCTGTCCTCCCAGAACTCGATCCAGGCTGTCGCACCCGTATCAGCCAGCTCCTCATCAAACTGCCACGTGACCTTCAACTGAAGAATGTCATAGTTGTCCACGTCAGGCGACGGGACGCCATCCGCCACTGGGGTATAGCGAACGTACCGTGGATTAATGAATGCATTCAGCAGGGTGCGCGTATGATACGCCAATTCATAGAGTCCCTCAGGCTGCACAGAGACAGCGAGGTTCTCATTCGGATCAAGCGGCGAATTAGTCGGTGATTCAGTGGTGTCATTGGACGTATCGTCATCACCCGTCAAATTGCTTCTCGCGCCAAGAAGATGAGAGCCGCAAACATCCGGAGTCCAGTTAACAGTAATCGTGGAATCGTCCCCAGTAAGGAATGTAACTGGCAAATTCACGCTGCCTGAGATAAGTGTCGAAGCATCGGGACGCTTAACCCAATAATCGGTGTTGATCGGATTTTCTCCATTCACACCATCATTGAATACGGTGTACTGTAAAGACGACTGCAAATTCACCGTTGTGGGGAAAGGAATAACAATATCTCGCGTGGCGAGGTCATGATCATAGCGCCGGGAGGCGATGACTTCCACGTCGTCAACATGCAAACCTGTTCCCGTTATAAGAGTATCGTCGGTAGTAATACGGAAAGCGATACGAACCGTCTGTCCCGCATAGGCCGAGATATCAAGGGGAAACTGTGTACCGTCGATCAGACCATTCGAACGCCGGACCCAACCCGTTAGAGAGTTGCCGCCCGGAGGATCTTCGTAGTTGTCATAGGCGTAGTCGTATACAACCTGTTCATATGCCGGGCACGCAGCGTCAGATATCATGATTTGGTAATAGTCATCAAGGACTCCGGAGCCCATATCCGGCAGGTCACACCATACCCAATAACGGATAGTGAGTGCGTCGTAGCCCGTTGGAAGCGTGATAGGATAGGAAAAAAGCCCACGGGTAGCAAGGGTGTCATTCTGAGCAGTCCAGCAATGTGTAGCAGAGTGGGACGTCGTATTGTCATACACCCACACATCTCCTGCAACCGGACCTCTGTCAAACGTGAACTCACCTTGTTCACCATCATTCGATAGGATAACGGTCGCGCCATCGGAGACACGGATGCTGTCAAGAATCAGTCCGTAGTAGTCCGGATTGTCAGCTCCTGAGAAGGCCGGATCCGAGCAGAACGCCCAGCGCAGCATACAACTGTCATTGCCGGCCAGAATGCTGACGGCGAGATTGTAGTTAATCTCAATGAAAGCACCCGTATTCAGAGTGTCACCAAAAGCGGGGATACCGGGACCCATACCCCACTCTTCACCGAAGGCGTAAGAGCTTGTACCCGTATACCTTGGATTAACACTACCCAGAACACTCCATGTGGCCCCCGCATCGTTGGAACCCCAGACATTCCAACTATCCCACATATCATACCCGGCAGGCTCGTCCCCGGGCGTTTCGATTCTCCAGCGTGCCATAAACTTTAGCGTGGGCGCTGTCGTGCCGGTCAAATCAAAGGTGTCTGAAACCAAGTACTGAAGCCAGTGATCATTATAAGCACCTCTGGTTCCCGGGACAGCCAAACATAAATCAGCGCACCACCATGCTGTATCAGCGCTCAGTGTATCATCTCGACGCCAAAACCATCCAGCATCCAGGTCCTCGCTGATCCAGGCTGGCTGGCCGCCTTCATAATCATCAAATGTAACCGTACTGTCGAGGTAGTCCAAATGGCGACCACCCTCATCCATGTCCTCCCCCTGCATTGTGACGGGGAAGATGTCAAACGACCCGTCGTTATAGGCAGGTTCAATTGAAGTTTGAACCGGTGTTACCGGTTCATTGGATACCTTTACAGGTCCAACTTGATGCGTCGGCACTGTTGCGGCAAAAGCGGTTCCCGCCGCGACAAGCACGAGCACCACTAAAAACACAATGTCTTTCCTCATGAGCAATCTCCCAAGTTATTTATAAGGGTTCCTCTGGCTTTCAATAAAAAGTGCCAACCGGACGAATGGCTGTAACAAAGCTATATTTCGCCTAATTGCTTGTAAAACCTAATGTTCCCAAGTTTTGCACACGAATGCATTGAAAAACGGGAATCGATCCTTGCAGATATTTATCTTTTTTGGAATCTAAGTCAGGTCGTGGTGTGTATTTAGATAACAGAAAACCTGTACGTTGCTCGACTCACCTTAGCACCAAAACAACGCCGAAATGACACAATTCCCACAATACTAATTATAGTAATAATGCAACGCATTGTCAAGAGAGTTTTAAGTTCTTAAAAAATTCTCTATCTTTCCCAATATACTGTTTAACCTTATGATAACATACAATGTTTAAGTGAAACACTGCCCTGTTTAGGTCTCTATCATTATAATCAACAGAGGAATCTCAGTGTAAAGCCTCCTCTTTCGCCTTTCAGGAGATAGGAAACATCCCCAGCAACCCTGGCGCATGCAAATGACGACTACAAACTCATTCGAAAGACAATTGCTACAAGAAAATGCGGCCCTCGGGATTTTCCGAGGGTCGCATTGTTTGTTTCTAAGTTTCGCGACAACTTCCTGCGAATCAGGAAAAATTAGTAGGCCACGAGAACGACGTAGAAGTATTTACCGCTTGGAACAACGCCGACATCCGTGTACGACGTGGCTGTTATCGGTGTCGGTGTCAGCAGCGTTCCTGTCGTGTAGTCCTGCATCGGGTCGGTCAGACGATAGACATTCACAGAAGGACATGGTGATGACCATCTCAGTATGACGTCGTTCGTTACTCCACTTCGGAATACTGTCAGATTGTCCACCGGGGTCACTTCTCCAATCGTCACTTGAACCAGGAAGCGTCCCGAAGACTGTTCAATTCCATCCACCGGATCGAGAAGAATAAAATTGTGGCTGTCAGCGGGAGCTCCAGCAGGACTCATGCCCATCACATTTGGCACCGCTCGCATAGTGGCGTTGATGATAGCGGAATCCTTTCCTGAGATAGAAATCCAGAAGTCACCCGAGCGGTTCTGCAGCGCAGGAATCGTGTCTAAGTCGATTGTCCACCAGTGCTCGGAAAGAGCGCTGCCAATCGTTTCGGTCGTGTCAATCTTGGTTATCAGTCGGTAGATTAGTGAGTCACTCGGAAGCATCTCTGTGCTGTCCTCCCAGAACTCAATCCAGACGGTTGCGCCCGTATCGGCGTAATCCACGTGGTACATCCACATCACCTTCAACTGAAGGAAGTCATAGTTGTTCACATCAGGCGCAGGGACTCCATCATCCACCGGGGTATAGCGAACGTACCGTGGATAAAAGTAAATGCTCTCGTTGTCACGTACATGATATCCCAATTCATAGAGTCCCTCGGGCCTCACGGCGACAGCGAGGTTCTCGTTCGGATCCAGCGGCGAATTGACCGGTGTTTCAAGGGAGTCATTGGACGTATCGTCGTCACCCGTTAAATTGGAATTCGCACCAACATGATGAGAGCCGCAAACATCCGGAGTCCAATTCACCGTAATCGTGGAATCGTCCCCAGTAGAAAACACTTGCGCAATATTCACGCTGCCTGAGATAAGTGTCGAAGCATCGGGACGCTTAACCCAATAATCCGTGGGGATCGGATTTTCGTCATTCACGCCGTCGTTATATACGGTGTACTGAAGGTCAGCCTGCAAGCCATAAGTTGTGGGGAAGGGAACAACGAGATCTCGTAAGGCAAGGTCATGCGCATAACGTCGCGAAGCGATGATTTCCACGTCGTCAATATGCAAGCCCGTTCCCGTTATAAGAGTGTCATCGGTTGTGCATTGGAAGGCGAGGCGAACCGTCTGTCCACTCCAGGCACTGATATCAATGGTTTCTACCGGATTACCGCCAGAGATAAGACCATCGGTGCGTTGAACCCAACCCGCGTCAGAACCGTCGTAGCCATAGTCGTAGACGATCTGATTATATGCCGGGCACGCAGCGTCAGATATCGAGATGTTGTAATAGTCAGCAAGGCTATTAGTTGGTTGACCGAGGGAGTCAAAAGCGTTTTCATCCGGAAGGTCGCACCACACCCAATAACGGACAGTGAGGAAGTCGTAACCCGTTGGAAGGGCGATAGGATAGGAAGTAAGCCCGATGGTAAGATTGGTGTCATTCTGAACGGTCCAGCACTGTGTGGCAGAATGGTATGTTGTATTGTCAAGCGCCCAAGTACCCAATGCACCCGGACCTCTGTCAAACGTGAACTCACCTTGTTCACCATCATTCGAAAGCTTGATGCCCTGATCAGTATTAACACGGATACTGTCAACAACCAGGCAGAAGAAAGACGGATCATCTATGGAGCACCAGCCTTGATCTGAGGCGAAAGCCCAGCGCACCATACAACTGTCATGGCCTGCCAGACTACTGGGGCCGAGATCATAGCTAATTTCTTGCCAAGCCTGATTATTAGTATCACCAAAAGCGGGGATACCGGGGCCATAACCCCACCCCTGTGAGGCCTCACCAAAGGCCCAGGAACTGGCACCCGTATATCTCGGAGTAACACTGCCTAAAACACTCCACGTGGCTCCAGCATCGTTGGAACCCCAGCAATTCCAACCATCCCACATATCCCACGGCGGGTCAGTGCCGTCTACAATCTCGATCTTCCAGCGCGCTTTGAACTTCAGTGTGGGTGTTGTCGTAGCGGTCAAATCGAAGGTGTCTGAAACCAGGAATTGAAGCCAGTGATCGTTATAACCACCTTTGAATCCTGGGGCGTTCAAGCACAAATCAGCGCACCACCATGATGTGTCGTTGAGATGGGGAAGATGAAGCGTATCATCACGACGCCAAAACCATCCGGCATCCATATCCGTGCTAGCCCAGGCTGTGCAATCGCCTTCAAATGTGTCGAAAAGGGCTGTACTGTCGATGTAGTCTAAATGGCGACCACCATCTTTGTCCATTCCCTGCATAGTGACGGGGAAGACGTCAATATACTCGTCGTTATAGGCGGGATCAGTCGACGTTGGAACCGGTGTTTCCGGTTCATTGGCTGCCTTTACAGGTCCAACCTGAGGCGCCGGCGATGTTGCGGCAAAAACGGCTCCCGCCGCGACAAACACGAGCACCATTAAAAACACAATGTCTTTCCTCATGAGCAATCTCCCAAGTTATTTATAAGTGTTCCTTTGGCTTTCAACTAAAAAATGCTGAGCGGACGAATGGCTGTAACAAGGCCATCTTTCGCCTAATTCCTTGTAAAATCTAATGATCCAAAGTTATGCACAACGAATGCATTGCAAAATGGGAATCGATCCTTGCGGATATTTATCTTTTTTGGAATCTAAGTCAGGTCGTGGTGTGTATTTAGATAACAGGAAACCTGCGCGTTACACGGCTTCTCCTGGCACTCGAAATAGCGCCGAAATGATACAATTCCTACAATACTAATTATAATAATAATGCAACGCATTGTCAAGAGAGTTTTAAGTTTTTGAAAAAAAGTTTGTATTGCTCCAATGTGTTGTTTAACATAGTGATAATATACGATTTTCAAGCGAAATTGTACTGATATGGGTCTCTATTACTATAGGAGGAATCTCCGCGCTCAGCGCACATGCCTCTTATTAGCCTCAGGAAATAAAAACATCCTTAAAAGGCCTTTTGTATCTGATAATGGCATGTTCCCCTATATCAGGACAAAAGGAAGCACGGTAACCGCCCTCCTTCCAGTTTTGTTTGCGGCTCCATGTCATAAAAATATCCCATGAGAAATCTCAGGCTCCAAGCCTTTACGTACCAATCCCGGATTGTGAATCTAAGTAAGATACCTTATCTTTAGAGGGTCAGCAGGAATTTTATGAGGCTTCCCATGATAAATTGGATATGGCTGGGATTGATTGTATCAGGAGTCATCGTGGCCGCCTTTACAGGTCGGATGGCCGAAGTGATCGACGCCGCTTTCGACGCGGCGAAAACAGCGGTGACACTTTCCATCGGCCTGATAGGCATCATGGCTCTCTGGCTGGGGCTGATGAAAATCGCCGAAGAAGGCGGCGCGATTCGTTTCATCGCCCGTTTGCTTCGTCCGGTGATGACGAGGCTGTTTCCCGACGTACCCGCGGAACATCCGGCGATGGGCTCGATGCTGGCGAATATCGCCGCTAATATGCTTGGACTCGGTAACAGCGCTACCGCTCTTGGACTCAGAGCCATGCAGGATTTGCAAAGTTTGAATAAAGGCAGCGCGACTGCAAGCAACGCGATGGTGACTTTCTTGGTCATCAACACCACCTCCGTGACGGTTATTCCCGCGACCGTGATTGCATTGCGCGCATCAGCAGGCTCCTCGAATCCCACCTCTATCATCGGCACTACCATCATCGCTACCATCTGCTCAACCGTTGTGGGCGTCATCAGTGCGAAACTGCTTCAACGCGCGAAAGGCTACCGGATGGAGGTGCAAAATGACGGATAATATTTCGATGATTTTTCAGGAAGCGTCCGCGTGGGCGATACCGATTATTTTTCTGGTCATTGTTGTCGTCGGAGCGATTCGGCGAGTGAAAATCTATGAGGTCTTCGTGGAGGGAGCGAAGGAAGGCTTCAATGTCGGCGTGCGGATTATCCCTTATTTAGTGGCGATTTTAGTCGCGATTGCGGTCTTCCGCGCATCGGGAGCAATGGACTGGGTGGTTGCCGCTCTTCGGCCAATGCTGTCACCGCTCGGTGTCCCGCCGGAAGTTTTACCGATGGCGGTCATCCGGCCTCTTTCGGGCAGCGGTGCGCTGGGTGTGATGACCGAAGGACTCAACACCTACGGCTCGGACAGTCTCATCGGCAACATGCTTTCGACCATGATGGGCTCGACCGAAACCACTTTTTATGTCTTGGCGGTTTATTTCGGTTCGGTCGCCGTCCGCCAATCGCGCCATGCCGTCCCTGCGTGTTTGATCGGCGACGTCGTCGGTATCACCGTCGCCATCACCATCTGCAACCTCGTCTTTGGATAATAAACACCGCCGGTGAATCTCCAGATTCGCCCGGAATAAAAAAAGAAACCGCCGCGGCATACGTCTCGTGTGCCCGGAACAGGATACCAATCAAAGACAAATCATCTATGCAAATCTCCAACATTCAAATAGACATTGGGCTGCTCTGGAATGAAGCCGAAATCACCGGCGAATTCGACGGCGAATTTGAGGTCATTGTAACAACACTGTCAGGCAAAGCCGAGCGCTTCACCGCAGAGAGCAGTAACTTCCGTGCTCGCGCTCCTCGGTCGCATAAAAAGCGAACATTCGGCATTCGTCTCGAAGAGAGCCTTTCCGAAGAACGCGCACAGGAAATTCTTGCGCACGCACTAAGTGTCTCCGGGAGTTTCAAAGGAGATGTTATCGAGGCGGGAGTTCACTGGAGTGAAAACTTGGATGGGCGTGTATGGTGGCCGGTGCTTGCGGCGGGTTCCTTGAGCGACGCTGAAGAGCTTCTGCATGACCTGCGCGAAAAGACGAATTTGGAGCCGCTCGCCCTTTCCATCGTTCCGATGGATAGCCAAACCGATGCGCCGTTTCATTTCACCATCGGTGAAATGAAAATCGAAGCAACACGCGTCGCCTGCATTCCGCGCGCGAAGAATATTTTTCATCTTGACAACATTCCTATCGGGCGCGGCTTTCACTGGGAACGGAAAGAAAGACTAAGCTATCGCGGACAGCTTCATCTGTTTGCGTCTCCCGAGCAAGGCTTGACAGCGGCGAACCGATTGTCTCTCGAAACCTATCTGCACAGCACGGTCTTTTCGGAAATGGGCGCTGACTTGCCGGATGCGTTCCTTGCGGCGCAAGCTATCGCCGCGCGTTCGACAGTTTTAGCGACCGCCGGACGGCATCACCGCGGCGACGGATTTCATCTATGCAATGACGACCACTGCCAATGCTACCAAGGAGTGAGCCGCGAACCGGATGATATCCATCCGGCGATTGGGCAAACCGCAGGACAAATTCTGACATACGAAAACAAACCCGCCGATGCGCGTTACGCGAAAAGCTGCGGCGGCATGAGCGAGACCTACGACGCGGTTTGGGGAGGCGAAGGTCCGGCGTATCTGATGTCGCTCCCTTGCGGCGAAGTGCATATCGACAACTTGAAAGACGAGAGGACGGCGCGCGACTTCCTCCATCAAAAACTCGCCGCGTTCTGCAATGACGAATTCTATCCGTACCCAGAACGTTGGAGCGAAGAAATACCTTTCCGCTGGCAACGAGACTATAGCGCAAAGGAACTTGAGAATATCATTCAAAATAAAACACAAGTTGAAATCGGCGCGCTTCGAGAATTTCGACCGCTTGTTCGAGGCGCATCCGGTCGTATTCTCATATTGGAAATCATCGGAAGCAAGCGAACCTTAAAACTCTACCGCGAGCTCGAAATTCGCCGGGCGTTGTCACCATCGCATTTGCCTTCATCCTGTTTCATCATCGAACCACAAGGGAAAGGGCCGGATAGATTCACAATAATCGGTGGCGGCTGGGGGCATGGTGTCGGCCTGTGTCAACTCGGCGCTGTCGCGATGGCAAACCAAGGCATGAGTACAGAAAATATCTTGGATCATTATTACCAACACACATCCATTTTCACACAGACGTAGAGAGCTAAATGATCGACACTCACGCACATTTATTCTGGAATGATTTCGATAAGGATTTGCCTGACGTTCTTCAGCGCGCCAAAGACGCCGGTGTTTCGCGCGTGATTACCGTTGCGCTTGACAGGGAAACAGGAAGGCAATGTCTAAGAATCGCGGACGCACATCCCGATATGGTTGCAGCGACGATGGGCGTTCATCCTTCCGAAGCGTCGAACGTCACCGAAGATGATTTGCTTTGGATCGAAGCGCAGGCAGGCGACCCATGCATCATCGCTGTCGGCGAAATCGGTTTGGACTATTATCGAGGCGAGACGAATCAATCCGAGCAGGAGACTCTTTTCGAACGCATGCTGGAATTAGCACGGCAATTAGCGCTCCCCGCTATCATCCATCACCGAAAAGCAGACAAGCGCACGCTGGAAATCGTCCGCCAAAGCGGTGTTTCACACGGTGTTTTCCATTGCTTTTCCGAAGGGATTGAATTCGCCCGCGAAGTGTTGGATTTGGGATTTCATATTTCTTTCACCGGCAATATCACCTACAAGAAATCACACCTGCCGGAAGTCGTCGCGTTCATTCCTTTTGAACGGTTAATGCTGGAAACAGATGCACCCTTCATGGCGCCGGTGCCTCACCGCGGCAAACGCTGTG
>CBDVDL010000012.1:0-15466 GCA_965372735.1 uncultured Alphaproteobacteria bacterium
GACCGTTTTCCACCTGCTATTAATCTGCATCCCTGCATTGCTGATTTGGGCGCCGTGGGCATTCAGAAATTTTAATCTCTATGGTGACGTCATCGGGCACAGCGCAGCAGGCATTCCGGTAAAATGGCCTTCAGTTTTTCACGCTTTCCGTTACACGCTGGTTGACGTTAAAGCGTCTTTCTGGTCGGTGAGTGGGATACATAATAGCGTGCGATTTTTACCCTTCATCGGGATTCATATCACCTATTTCGCCATCTTGGGTTTCGTGCGCGCGCTGATAGTAAGAAATATCGCCTTCAGGGATTATGTCAATAACAAAGGTGTAGATTTCATGATTTCAATGGCTGTGGCCATCGCATTCAGTATCGCTCTTGTTCTTCAGTTTGGGTTTGAATATGGGCAGGGACAGGGAAGATTCTTGTTCCCACTACTCATTCCAATATCTCTGCTGACAGCCTTTGGGATTTCCTTTCTTGGCATTCGAACTCTGCCCCGAATGCACATACACTTCACAGGTCTTTTCATAGCGTATGTTCTCTGTTTCACGGTCTTCAGTTTTGCGATGTTTGCGCTCAAGATACATTCCCCTTGGTATGCAGTGTAACATTGCCTGCTTTTGCTCAATCACGTGTGTGGCCGCGTGGATACTTGGATACGCTTTGGTGGTCAATGTCAAGAAAAATCCGTATATTTAAAAAACACGTTTCAAATAGCGAGACATTATGGCACAAGTAGTTTTAGAGAGCGTTACCAAAATCTTCGAGGGGGATGTCACCGCGGCGAAGGATATTTCGTTCATGGCAGAAGAGGGCGAGTTCGTCGTGCTTGTCGGGCCGTCGGGCTGCGGCAAATCCACGATTTTGCGCATGATTGCAGGACTCGAAACCGTCACGGAAGGCCGCATCTCTATCGGCGAACGAGTCGTCAACGATGTTCATCCCAAAGACCGCGACATCGCGATGGTCTTCCAGAATTACGCGCTGTATCCGCACATGTCCGTTTATGAAAACATGGCGTTCGGTTTGCGGATGCGCAAATTCGCCAAAGATGAAATTGATTCGCGTGTTAAAAACGCTGCGGAAATTTTGGAATTGCGCGACTATCTGCGGCGCAAACCCAAAGCGCTTTCGGGCGGCCAGCGGCAGCGCGTGGCGCTGGGACGCGCAAGTGTGCGGCACCCGCAGGTGTTTCTTTTCGACGAACCACTGTCGAACCTCGACGCGAAACTGCGCGTGCAGATGCGCACTGAAATCGCCAAACTGCACCAGCGACTCGGCGCGACGATGATTTACGTCACGCACGATCAAGTCGAAGCGATGACGATGGGCAATCGGATTGTCGTTTTGAAAGATGGTTTATTGCAGCAGGTGGATACGCCGCTGAATCTCTACAACCATCCGGTGAACAAATTCGTGGCGGGTTTCATCGGTTCGCCCGCGATGAATCTCTTTGCGTGCGATGTCGAGAATGGAACGCTCAAATTCGCAAATCGAAACATCGCGCTTCCTTCCGAATTGCAGTCTCGTTTAATAAATAAAGTCTTTCTCGGCGTCCGCCCGGAACATTTTGAAACAGAAAAAAATGCTGCGGATGGCTGGGTGAAAATAAAACCACTAATCGAAGTCGTCGAACCGATGGGCAGCGAAACGTATTTGCATTTCAATTTAGACGGCTTGACCGGAGTCGCCCGCCTCGATGCGGATGTTCCCGCCGAAGCAGGGAAATCTTTTACGTTGGCATTCAATCTGAACAATTGCCTCTTCTTCGATGCCGAAACCGAACAAGCGCTGTGATAAACGGTTGTACCGCACGACCGTGCACACGCAGTGAGTAAATAATCCAAAAGGTGAAAATAATGATACTCCTTTTATTCATCTTTCTCTTCTCAATCACACCTGCGTTTGCTCAGCCCCAAGCTGTTGTTGATGGTGTGCTGTTCACCTATGAAAATGACAACGCTGCGAGTGTCGGTATCGGCGCGGATTGGAATGGTTGGAATCCGGACAACACGCCGATGCAAAAAGATAACGGTGTGTGGCAGGCTGTCGTGAAATTGGAACCGGGTGTTTATCATTACAAATTCGTTGCGGACGGCAACTGGCTGCCCGACCCGAAGAATCCCGCGCGTGTGGATGACAATCACGAGGGATTCAACACCGTCTTTACGCTGACCGAAAACGGTGACGTGAAATTAGAAGGCTTCAAAGGCGAGCTCATTCCTGCAAGCGATGATTATCCACAGAGCGGCAAAACACTCTACCTGAATATCATCTGGCACCAGCATCAGCCGTCGTATTTAGACCCCGCGAAAGACGAGCTGCGCGGTCCGTGGGTGCGCACGCATGCGATGAAAGATTATTATGACATGGCGGCGATGCTTGGCGAATTTCCGGATGTGCACTGCACGATTAATCTGACGTCCTCGCTGTTGTGGCAGCTTCAAACGTATTACGTCGAGCGCTTGTCGCCGTTTTTAACCACCGGGCCGATGGGTAAAGCGGCGATTGACGCGGACAAGTACTTTGAAAAATGGCGCGGAAAAACCGATCCGTGGATTGATATTGCTTTGACGCCTGCCAAAAGATTGGACGATAAAGCGCGCGCGCATCTTCTGACGAACAGTTGGAATGCGTTCAGTATTTCGCCGGTGATGCTGGCGCGCTTCCCGCAGTATGAAGATTTGGGAAAGAAATCCAAAAACGAATTTACGACGGATGATTTGCGGCAACTCAAAGGTTGGTTTTTCCTTGCGTATTTCGACCCGGACTTTTTGCGCGGTACTGGAGTGAGCAGTCAAATTAATGTTGACCTCTCTGACCTTCTGCAGGAAGAAGACGGTAAGTTTTATCTGCGGCGGCCGATTTCAGAACGTGACTGCAATCGCCTTGTGGCGGAAGCAGTCAAAGTTTGCCAAGCAGTGGTGCCGGTACATCGGGAGCTGATGTTTGATGCTGAGACTTGTCATGGTCAGATTGAAATCGTCACAACGCCGTTTTATCATCCGATTCTACCGCTGATCTACGATTCCGATCTTGCTAAAATCGCAATGCCGAACACGTCGATGCCGGAACGCTTTCACTACCCTCAGGACGCCGAAGCGCAGGTGGTGAAAGCGACTAAATTCTATCATGAGATTTTCGGGCAGGATTTGCACGGAATGTGGCCGGGGGAAGGTTCCGTCGCGCACGAAATCATTCCTGTCTTGTCACACAGCGGTGTGCAGTGGATTGCGACAGATATGGGTGTTCTGGCGAAATCCACGCCGCCGAATCAGCCGATTCATTTTCCGTATTTTGCTGAAGGCGACAATGAAACAGGCGTGACGGTTGTCTTCCGCGAAACGGATCTTTCCGACCGCATCGGTTTTCGCTACCAGCAGTTTCAGGGTGAAGCGGCGGCGGATGATTTTATTCGCGGCTGTCTGGAATACGCGTCTGACGAGGGCGAACCTGACCGATTGTTGACCGTAATTCTTGATGGCGAAAACGCATGGGAATGGTATAAAAAGGATATTGACGGCAAGGATTTTCTGCGCGCGCTCTACCGAAAACTGACGCACTTAAACGAAACGCGGCAAATCGTAACTGTGACTCCTTCCGAATATATTTTAGGCAATCCCGCGCGAGGTGTGCCGCCGCATCCGCCTGAGTCGCTGCCGAAGTTAGCGCGCTTGTGGCCGGGCTCCTGGATTCATGCGAACTTCGATACATGGATCGGCGAGAAAGAAGAGAATCTCGCATGGGAAATGTTGCTTAAAGTACGCCGAGACCTCGCCGCTCATTTTCCCGAACCGCCCGATCCTCATGCGGCGCGTCCAACGGGCGATGAAAAACGCGCGGCAATCTGGGATGCGTACGAAGCGATGTACGCGGCGGAAGGGTCGGATTGGTTCTGGTGGTTCGGCGATGATCAGGATACCGGAAGCGGCGATGATCCTTTCGATAGAGGTTTCCGAATTTTGCTGGAAACCGTTTATGAAAAAATGAGACAAGCCGGTGCGCAGATAGAAACGCCTCCCTTGCCGCCGATTCTACTTCCTTAAAAATAGACTGTGAACCATGAAAAATATCTGGCGATTTGCTTTTATCCTATTGCTCCTACTTTGTTCATGCAAAGGTCGCGAAGGACCATTGCAACTTCAAATTTGGCATCAGATGCAACCGACAGACCGGGAAGTTTTGGAACACGCTGTTGAAAACTGGGAAGCGCGTCACCCCGATGCTGAGGTCACAGTTCTCTATAAAGAAACCGAAGAACTGCGCACGTCCTATCAGACCGCCGCACTCGCAGGGCTGGGACCTGAGCTCGTCTTCGGACCATCGGATCAGGTAGGGCCGCTGGCGATAATGGGTTTCATCCAGCCGTTGGAAAAATTTTTCAGCGACGCAGAACAAGCTGAGTTCGATACCACTTGTCTGGTTTTCTTTCGCGGACATCTTTATCAAGTCGCTGACCGCATCGGCAATCACCTGACGCTCATCTACAATAAGAAACTGCTGCCCGAGCCGCCGAAGAATTCGGATGAACTCATTCGTTTGGGCGCGGAGTTGACGAAAGATTTTGACGGCAACGGACGGATTGATCAATGGGCGCTGGTGTGGAATTACACTGAGCCTTTCTTTTTTATTCCGTTCTTGGGCGGTTTTGGCGGATGGGTGATGGATGCCGAAGGGAACCCGACTCTGAATACACCCGAAGCCATCCACGCGTTTGAATTCGTCAAATTTCTGCGCGATAGTGTGCGCATGATTCCGCCGGAAAGCGATTACAACTCCGCCGATGTACTGTTTAAAGAAGGCCGCGCGGCGATGCTGATTAACGGCCCGTGGTCATGGGGAGGATACTCAGACGCGGGAATCGATTTCGGACTCACACGCATTCCGAAGATCGTTCAAACCGGACTATGGCCTTCGCCGATGATGTCTCCGCTGGGTTATTCCATTAATTCAAATGTCAAAGGAAAACGATTGGAACTCGCGGTTGATCTTTTGAAACACCTTCTTTCGGTTGATATCGAATTGGAATACGTGAAAGTTAGTACGATTATTCCATCGAAACTTGCCGCTCGAGAAGATTCCATTTTCACGAGTAATCCCTTGATGGAAGGAGCGGTGGCTCAGCTTGAAGTCAGCAGGCTGATGCCGATTGTCCCTGAATTGCGCGCAATCTGGGATGCGATGCGGCCATCGTATCAGCTCGTTTTATCGGGAACAATCGCGCCGGAAGAAGCCGCGCGACGGATGCAGAAAGACGCTTTGCGAAAAATACGGGAGATGAACGAATGACGACCTATCACCCTCCGGAACTCCGCCGCTTTGCGTATATACTTCTGCTGCCCGCCGCTTTAGTGGTTGCAGTCGTAGTCGTCTATCCCTTCATTTATAATTTGATTCTCTCGTTTTCGAACATGAGTCTCCTGCACCTGCGGGACTGGCAAATCATCGGCCCGAGGCAATACCAAAAAGTTTTTACTGAACCGGAACTCTACACCGTCTTTTTAAAAACCATCATCTGGACGGTGGTAAATGTCGCATTGCATGTCTCCATCGGCGTTTTTCTGGCGCTGCTTTTGCATAACAATTTCCGTGGTCGCGCGTTTTTTCGCACGCTTCTGATTCTCCCGTGGGCAGTGCCTCCGGTAGTCACAGCACTAACATGGCGGGGGATGTTCCATTACGAATACGGCGCGGTCAATCTCATCCTGTCGAAAATGCTACATCAGACACCGATTCAATGGTTGAACGATCCGATAGGAACTTTCTCGGCTTGCATCATTACGAACGTCTGGCTCGGATTTCCTTTCATGATGGTAGTCGCGCTCGGCGCGTTGCAATCCATTCCGAAAGAACTCTACGAAGCTGCCGACATCGACGGCGCGAGCGCGTGGAAAAAATTCCGTGTGATTACTTTGCCTCTTATTCGTCCGGTAATGATTCCCGCTGTGACATTGGGACTCGTCTGGACTTTCAACAAACTCGACATCATCTGGCTGGTTTCCAACGGCGGCGAACCAGCAGACACCACACACATTCTCGTTTCGTACGTCTATAAAGCGGCGTTTGTGCTCTATCGCTACGGGTACGCCGCCGCGCTTTCAACGGTGATATTTCTCATATTGCTTGCGTTCGGTATATTCTTCCTGCGAAAAACCCGCGCGGCGGAAGCGGCGTATTAACTCTGTACTAGACCATACGCTCCTGCGTGTGGTACTTCGCACGGTAAAAATGCAGAACGCAGGAACGTCCTGCCTAGTGTTGTTTTGAGAGTAGTCTCATGAAAAAATTACTGCTGTACATTTTTCTCACCATATTCACAGTAGCGACGCTCTATCCGATTTTGAATGTCATCTCGATTTCGCTGCGTCCGGGGGATCGTCTGCTCACGACATCGCTCGCGCTGATTCCGCCGGATGCCAGCTTTCAATCGTATGTCAGGCTTTTTACGGAAAATCCATTTTTGCGCTGGCTCTGGAACAGCACACTCGTTGCAGTGGCAGTGACGCTCACCGGTGTCGCGCTCGCATCGACAGCGGGTTATGCGTTCTCGCGCTTTCGTTTTCGCGGGCGCAACTTTGGAATGGCGATGCTGCTCACCACACAGATGTTCCCGGCGACGATGCTGCTGCTGCCGCTTTTTATCATGCTCGCAAAATTGCATCTTATCAACAGCTACATCGGAATTGTCGTTGTTTATACAGCGACGGCTTTGCCTTTCTGCGTCTGGCAGATGAAAGGCTATTACGATACCATTCCGGTGTCGCTAGAAGAAGCCGCGCTGATTGACGGCTGCTCACGCTGGAGAGCTTTCTACAAAATTATTCTCCCGCTCGCCGCTCCCGCGCTCGTGATTACAGCTCTGTTCTCGTTTCTGACCGCATGGAGTGAATACATAGTTGCCGCGCAAATTCTCCAAAGCGAACAGATGTTTACACTGCCGCTCGGCCTGAAGCAATTCCAATCGAACATGACAACCGAATGGGGTCTCTACGCGGCAGGCTCCGTGATTATCAGTATCCCGGTGATCGCTCTGTTTTTATTTTTAACGCGTTGGCTGGTTTCCGGTTTGACTTTGGGGAGTGTGAAAGGATAGACAACGGTATAACTCTTGCGATAGATGTATATGTCATGCCCCATGAGATAGAAGGAAAAGCATAATGAATTGGAAACGATATATCCTTTGCCTCACATTAGGATTGATTTGCACCAGTGGATTGCGCGCCGACTGGCCGCCGGATTATGAACTTGCGGAGCCTGTCTTTCGCGACACCGCACTCGCCGTCGTGACGGTCACAATGGATCCGGATTCGCTCGCCTGGCTGCTGGAATGGGATAACCGATGGAATTACCGCTATCTTCCAGCGGATATGATTTTTCAGAACAGCGTCCTTGCCGAAACGTTGTACAATGTCGGCTTTCGTTTACGCGGCAATACATCCCGCTCTTCAGCCAAGAAATCGTTCAAAATCAAAACGGATGCTTTTGAATCCGGCCAGAAACTCAGCGGCCTCGATCAGCTCAATTTGAATGGCGAACACAACGATCCCTCTATTACCCGTTCGCTCTTGTGCTGGCGTCTCTTTGAAGCCCTGCATGTACCCGCTTCTCGCGCAGCACACGCACGGCTCTATATCAATGGAGAATATCGCGGGCTGTATGTGAACGTCGAAGCGATTGACAAGGAATTCCTGCGAGCGCGTTTCGGTGATGACAGCGGGAATCTGTTCAAGTGTCTCTGGCCTGCGCGGCTGATTTATATCAGCGACAACCCTGACGATTATAAACTCATGCAATATCCCGGCAGCGGGCGACCACCATATCGCGTCTATGATTTGAAAACGAATGAAGAAGCGGATGATTACACCGACCTGCGTGATCTGATTAAAGTTTTACACGATACGCCTGACGAGGATTTGCCCGTTGCGATTCGGGAAGTATTCGATGTGGAAGAATGTCTGCGTTACTTAGCTACCAACACGCTCGTCGGCATGTGGGATGATTATTGGTTCAACAAAAATAACTACTATCTTTATCATGATATGGTGACAGACCGATTCGAGTTCATTCCCTATGACTACGACAATACTTACGGCATCGCATGGGACGATAATAACTGGGGTACACGGGATGTTTACGAATGGGGAAACAACTGGTACGGGTCGCGGCCTTTAGTGCATCGCATTTTGAATGTTCCCGCTTTCAAGAATACGTACACGTTTTTTTTAAATGAACTCCTCACCGATGCGTTTACATCCGCAGCTCAAAATCCGGAGATAGACAGTCTGAAGAATCGACTTTATGACGCCGCTCTCGAAGACCTGTATCGCACCTATGACTACGGATTTACCTTTCAGGAATTTTTAGATTCTTATGAGCAAAACATCCCTTACGGTCATGTGAATTATGGTCTGAAACCGTACGTGGCGGCGCGCAACCCGTCGGCTCTCTCGCAGCTTTCCCCCGGCAATATCCCTCCTTGGATGTCCCGGATTTCTCGCGCACCGCAAACACCGCGGCATATGCAGCCGGTGACGGTGACCGTCTTTGCATGGGATGACGCGGCGCCGCCATCCATGAAACTCTTTTATCACACCGGCGGGGCTGAAGATTCTCTTTCGATGTACGACGATGGAGCACACGGAGACGGAATCGCCGGCGATTCTGTTTTCGGAGTGACCATTCCCGGATTTGCTCAGGGCATCAATGTTCGTTATCGAATCCGAGCGGATGATGGTATGGGCGAAATTGTCTATGAACCTCCTTCGATAAGTAATCATTTCATCTACTCTGTCGGCGCTCTGGGACGCTCGCTCTTTATCAATGAATTCATGGCCGACAATGACTTTTTCACACAGGACCCTCAGGGAGACTACGACGACTGGCTCGAAATTTACAACAACGAAGCAGCGCCGATAAACCTCGCGGGAATGACGCTGACAGATAATTTTGCGCTTCCGGAAAAATGGACATTTCCGGATACAACACTGCAGCCGGAGGATTACCTTGTGGTTTGGTGCGATGAAGATGTTAACGATGCGGGTCTTCACACGAATTTCAAGCTTTCTAAAGATGGCGAAGAAATCGGGCGATATGATGATCCGGCTCTGGGCGGTATCCTCGTGGATAGTATCAGTTTCGGACTTCAAACAACGGACATTTCTTACGGACGAGTGTGCGACAGCGGCGTGATGTGGACGTTCTTTGAACCCGCGACACCCGGCGCGGCGAACGCGGCGTGTGATGACACCGTGCAGAACCTCACCACGATTCGTGACGGCGACGACGTCCGGCTATTATGGCAACCGATAGCATGGGCGGCGAGCTATACGATTTACCGCTCCAGTACCTTCCCGGTGAATCTTGAGACCGACTCGATTGGAGTCACCACCGACACTTACTTTCTTGATACCGAAGCATTGCCTGCAATTTCTACGGCGTTCTACCGCGTTACGGCGCGACCGTAAATTACATTCTGTTCCGGACACGCGAGACGCATGACGTGGCGGGTAATTCTGTAAATCGCTTGTTTTCATCTAAACAATGGAGAATCCTCTTATGAAGTATGGTGCAAGAAATCAGCTGATTGGCAAAGTTAAGGACATTAAAAAAGACACGGTGATGTGTCAGGTCAAGCTCGAAATTCCGGCAAATTCCTCAATGAGTTCGGTGATGACACTGGAATCTTTGAACGACTTGAATATCAAAGAAGGAGACAGCGTTAAAGTCGTTGTCAAAGCTGTGAATGTTCTGCTTGTAAAAGAGTAGAACTGTCAACTTCCCGCTTATATCGTTTTCCGCAACTCCTGTCCTACATCATGCAGGTGCAACAATCGCCGCGGCTTGGCGTAAGCGTGCCCGGCACAAGTTAACACCAACCTTTGAGATGTCCATGAAAACAACGTCCTTTCGCTTAAAGTGCCTGCTGGTAATTTTGCCAGCGGTTCTGCTCGTCGTCGCTTCCTGCCAATCGAAAAAACCCGCTACGGAAACAAATCAATCCTCTCTTGGCACAACAAGCGCTGTGCAGCATCCGGCGTGGAGCGCTAATCTGAGCATCTACGAAGTAAATCTGCGGCAATACTCTGAATCTGGAACATTCAAAGCATTCGAACAGCATTTGCCCCGATTGAAAGAAATGGGCGTCGGCATTCTTTGGTTCATGCCGATTCATCCCATCGGCGAAAAGAATCGCAAAGGCAATATGGGCAGCTATTACTCAGTCAAAGATTATAAAGCGGTCAATCCTGAGCACGGCTCTTTGGCTGATTTCAAAGCGTTGGTCAATCGTATTCACGACATGGGAATGTATGTGATTATCGACTGGGTCGCCAATCACACCGCGTGGGATAATCCAATGACACAGGAGCATCCCGAGTGGTTCACGAAAGACGAGCAGGGGAATTTCATTCCGCCGGTTCCCGATTGGAGCGATGTCGTTGATTTGAACTATGACACTCCCGACCTTCGAGCGTATATGATTGATGCGATGAAATTCTGGGTCAAAGAAACCGATATTGATGGTTTCCGGTGCGACGTCGCGGAAATGGTGCCGATGGATTTCTGGAATGACGTTCGCGTTGAACTTGAAAAAATCAAACCTGTGTTTATGCTTGCGGAAGCCGAATCGCCGATGCTGCACGAAAAAGCTTTTGATATGACCTACTGCTGGAAGTTGTACTGGATTATGAACGGCATCGCCGAAGGTAGAAACAGCGCGGCGGATGTGGACACATTCTTCGCAAAGGAATTCGAAACGTATCCTAAAAACGCCTACCGGATGTATTTTACGACGAACCACGACGAAAATTCGTGGAACGGAACCGTGTTCGAACGGATGCACGATGCGACCGAAATGTTTGCGGTTTTCACAGGGACGATTCCCGGAATGCCGCTGGTGTACAGCGGACAGGAAGCTGGTCTTGACAAGCGATTGAACTTCTTCGAGAAAGATCCGATTGTATGGAAAGCGCACCCGCTTCAGGATTTGTATAGCACTCTATTCACATTGAAGAAACGGAATCCGGCGCTATGGAATGGCGTGCAGGGCGGAGAAATGATTCGCGTGCCGACATCGAACGACAGCGCCGTCTTTGCGTTCATCCGGCAAAAGGATGACGATAAAATACTCGCCGTCTTCAATCTATCGAAAGAAGAGCGAACTATTACGCTTCACGGTGATTTATTTCTTGGAAATTATTCTGACGTTTTTACGGACAAAAAAGTTGTTTTGTCAGAGTCCACAAAGATAACGCTGAAGCCGTGGGACTATCGCGTACTGGAACAACAGCAACCTTAAAAAGACGTTTGTTCATGCACGAACAGGGTAGGAGGAACCATGTCACATAAATTAATTATTTTGAGAAGTTGCTTTTTTCTGTTTGCTTTGATGCTTTTATGCGCGACAACCGAGGGAAAACAAGACGCCGAACAAATCGGTATGACGGGAGAGCTTTCTCTGCAGCCGTACCATAGAGTATCCACGCGCCTTGCCGCCGAGTTGCCTGCCATACGTCAACAGCGAATTTCCACAAGCCCTATGCGTCAAACATACAACGCCAACAGTCAGCCGTTTCATCTCGATGAGTGGTTGCTGTTGGAGTCGGTGGACAACTCCATGAGTATTCCAGCGTGGGAGTACTACGCGCTGAAAATCGATCTGCCCAATCGGAGCCTGATTGAAATTCCTCCCACGAACACCTTAAGCGATTTGTGTTTGCAAGCGGTTGCTCGAGCGCCGCGCTGGCTTCGAAATGATTTAATCGACAATCTGGTTCAATTTGGTTCCGCAGATTACCTGACAGACGCAATTGCGCAGCAAATCTTATCCGCGCCAGACCCCTATGTCGATGAAATTGCTTTTTCATTGGCTCATCTCTCGTCAACGCTTCTCACCGATACCGTGATGGATTGGCAGCGGGATTTGCAGATTGTTTTCGAGAATGTTCAGAGTGTTTACGCGGCGGATGCTTTTTTGGATTATGTGCAAATCAACGACTATGGAACATCCGCAGACGATGATTACTGGTCAACCGCCGAATATACGATTCGCACCGAGGCTGGCGACACGATTCAGATTGAAATCGATAAGGAAATGTACTACTGGTTCGTGGTGCATCCGCGTATTTCCGATGAAGCTCCGCTCTATATTGACCCGGCAACCGGAGACGCCGCCGCACCTCCCACCGGGAAATTCTGGCGCGATTTCTATCTCAATGAACCGGACTCGGGTTATGTGAGCCTGCACGACATGCTGGACAGTTGCGCTATCATGTACGGCAATTTGTTCAACAACAGTTCCGATGACAACGGCGCGATCGGAATCGTCACGCGCTGGATTCAGGACGTGATGGATTTCGGTTCGGGTGCGGAACGTCCGATTCAACCGGTACGGATTTACAGCTTGCATCTGGGGCGCTGCGGCGAACATCAGGACATCACCGCCGCTGCGGCGCGTGCCGCTTTGATTCCGGTGGTCGGAGCAACCGCTATCTGCAACGACCATGTCTGGGATGAATTCTGGGACGGCACCCGATGGATAGCATGGGAGCCTGTCAACAACTATGTCGGTGACTCGCTGGCCTATGAGCGTTGGGGGAAACATTTTCCCGCGTTGTTCGACTGGCGCGGCGACGGTTTTGTCTGGACAGTCACAGAACGCTACCATACAAACACGACGACTCTGACGATAGACATTCGTCAGGCGAATGATGCTCCCGTTGACGGCGCGAAAGTGAAAATCATCAGCGATTACGAATACGGCGGCCTTCGCCTCGCGACTTGCGGCTACACGAATTCGGACGGCACCGTGACGTTTACCATCGGCGGTGAGCGCGATATCTATATAAACATTTTCAGCTTCATGGGAAGGTATCCGAGTGATCCCGAAGGCGCCGTTTTAATCATCGACGACAGCGATACGGATATCGAGTACGAATGGACCTACAACTTCAATGATCAGATGGCTGTTGTGATGCCGGACGTCGCTCCGCCGCCGCAGGATTCCCTGAACCATTTTCATATTAGTTTTGCCTATGACATGCTCAATGAAGCGACGCAGAGTCATATTTTCCGACATTCCGATTTCGTAGCTGAGACCGGCGACGGTACGTTAAATTTCTTCATCTGCGACGAAACAAATTACAATCGCTTTACCTCATGGATAGACTTCGAAGCGTTTGCGATTGCTGATTTGACAAGCTCCGGAGAAATTGATTTCACTCTGCCGAACGATAATACATGGTATGCTGTGCTGAATAACTTCAACAGTTTATCCAACTACCAGCGGATTGAATTTCAAGCCGACTTGTATATAGACGATGTGTTTGCCGGCACCGATGCGGATGAAAGCGTTCCGACTGAGTTTGCATTGTATCCCAACTACCCGAATCCATTTAACGAGAACACGATGATTCGCTTTTCGCTGCCGCGAACGACTCATGTTCGATTGGCAGTGTATAATCTACTCGGGCAGGAAGTAAGACTTGTGCAGGATAAAATGCTGGACAGCGGGATGCATCATCTGATATTCGATGCCTCTGGGCTTTCGTCCGGGATTTACATCTACCGCATGGAAGCGGGTGATTTTGTATCCACGAAAAAGATGGTGCTGATTCGATAGGAAATGCTATGTTTCTTAGCAAAAAGGCAGGCTCATTGCTACTGCCCCTGAACCTGTTCTGTTTGTCCAATACTGCCTCTTCAATGAATCGTTCGATTGCTCCATTCTGACCTCCTTCAGGCGGGAGAACCATCTTGTATGAGAGAGTTCAGTCTCTCCTATTTCCCTGATAAACAGAAAGATGCTTCCTAAAAAAACCTCCTCTTCGCCCACGGATTTCCCAAAACACGGTTTCTTAAGAATCCTTGAAATAGAGCTGTGATTTTTTACGGGACATCTTTTTTGCTTGCGAAACAACTTCTTTCTTTTATATTGTAGGTTCATGACATTTTGATTAGGCTTTTTGGGTCAGTTATTATCAAATTGTTTCGAAGTCGAGAAACGGAGGATGTATGTGTAAACGTGGTTTTCGATTTATGAAGCTTGGCAAATTCCTGCTCCTTTTCTTTCTTGGTTCAGGCATCTTTCTGAGCCAAGGCGTTCAGGCAGCTCAAACGGTGTATGCCGACAGTTGGGGCAAAGCTGGTTTTAATTTGCTCTCCGAGAGTCCAACAGGGGTGGACGTTTCTTTTTCAGTTCAACAGTGGTTTTTGGAAAACCAAACAGTTAACGGACAGAACTTCCAGACCTTGCGACTTCCGGGAGTCTTTCTTCCCAACGATGCCGGGGCTCCGGATTTGCCGGGAACCGCGCGTTTTATTGCGATTCCTCAAGGTGCAACCGCCTCTGTTCGAATCGTTGATTACCGCACGGAAACGATTCCGAATGTGAATATCATCCCCGCGCCGATCATCCCGAAAGACAGCGACACCGGGCCGCTGATCTACCGGAAAAATACCGACATCTATTCGCAAAACGCTTTCTACCCGGAAAGTCCCGTGAAACTTTCCTCGCCGAAAAAAGTGCGAGGTGTTGATGTGGTGCTGCTGGGAATCACTCCATTTCAGTATAATCCTGTCACCAAAGAATTGCTTGTCTATAAGGATATTCGAGTGGAGGTGACTTTCACCGGCGGAAACGGGTATTTTGGTGAAGACCGCTTGCGCAGTCGCTGGTGGGATCCTATCTTGAAGGATATGCTGTTCAATACGGCTTCGCTTCCGGAAGTGGATTACAACCCGATTTCTTCATCGCGTTCACCGGATTATGAGTACATTATTATTACACCGGATGATCCTGCTTTTATTGCGTGGGGCGATTCGATCAAAGAATGGCGGACACTGCAAGGCATTCGCACCGGTTGCGTGACGACGACCGAAATCGGCGGCAACACGACGATGGCAATCGAAACCTATATCAACGACGCGTATGACAATTGGGACATCCCGCCTTCAGCGGTGTTGTTGCTTGGAGACTACGGCACCAGTGGCAATACGATTGTCTCCCCCGTTTGGAACAGCTACTGCGTGTCCGACAACATCTATGCTGACCGCGATGGCGACGACCTCCCTGATATGGCGTTCGCCCGAATCACCGCTCAGGATGCGGCTGATTTGGAAACCATGATCGGAAAGTTCTTAAGCTACGAACGGCAGCCTCCCACTTCGGCGGATTTTTATGACCATCCGATTATCGCCGGCGGCTGGCAAACCGAACGCTGGTTTATTCTCTGCTGCGAAACCATTTATGGATTTCTGGCAAACGAATATGGAAAGCATCCTGTTCGTGAATATGCAATTTACAGTGGGACACCGGGCAGCGTCTGGTCCACCAGGGCCAGACCGAACTCACCGGGAACGAACCTGTCGATCGCCGATTTCGCATCCCTGACGGCGGTCACCCGGCAGTCCAGTTCGGCCAGGACATCGCTGAGCATTTCCCGCACGGCCGGTTCGTCATCCACAACCAGCAC
>CBDVDL010000013.1:0-15354 GCA_965372735.1 uncultured Alphaproteobacteria bacterium
ACATCAGTTCCTGTAGTTTGTATTTGGACTATCCATTTTTTATCCGTTTTCTCTTCCTAATCAAACAACTGAATCAATTTGGGAATCAACTGAGTTTTGAAATTGAATTCTATATGAACTCTGTGGAAACGGCATTTTCAGAGTTGAAACACTGAAATGTACACGAATTATCTGAAATATTAACCAAAACATCGATATTGTTTCATATTGTCTCTTTAGAGTCAATTTTAGAACCAAAAAAGTGAATCAAACAGGCAAAGCAATGATAGAGATTAATGGTATGAATGTCAAGGGTATGGAACACAATTTATTATAAAAATTTTCATGCCTTAACAAGTTTAACTACACTCCTTATCCTTAATATACCTATTCTGTCTCATAAGTTCAAGGAAAATCGTATGTTAAAGTTAAATTATACATAGACTTAATATGGGTTATAGCAACCTTTACCAGCAATTAATTTGGAAGCTTTCCTTAGATGCGGGGTTACAAACCGGATGACATGAGGAATTGGCGCAAAAAATCCATATTTTCTGAGGGTCAGTATTTCTCGAGTGAGATGACCTGTTAAAGCATGCCTCTCAAGTAAAGGAATCCTGACCCATTTTAACTTTCTATATCGGAACTGAAATTTGAACGGAAGAGTTAAATGCGCGATGTGTTAGAATGCGGACTTTAGAGCAAGGTTATGAATTATTTATGTCGTGTCATTTATGCTTTCTATTTTAATTTCGCTGTTTAAATTGTTTCCATGTTCTACGATTTCTTAAAGGAAAGAGATAAGGATGCAGGACCCGCTCACCGTTCTTCTCGGAATCATTCTGGCGGCGCTTGTCCTCGGCTGGTTCTATTTTCGCAAGCCCCCGGCACCGACAACGCAGCGAGCTGACCTGCGCCTTGAAGGGGAATTCCATCCTGCTGAGTTGAAAGTTCGCAGCGGGATCCCGCTTCATCTTCATGTCCATCGTCTTGACAGCGAGCCTGAAGAAGAATGGATTCTCGTTCCCGAACTGAAAATCGAAGAGCCGCTTCCTCCAATGATGACCACTGTGGTTCATTTTGAGTCCCTGCCCATCGGTAGATTTGTCCTGACGTGTCGTCTGGGAAAGGCGCAGAGCCTGTTGATTGCGGAAGAGCGGGAATAAGGGTCATCCATTCGCGGCGAGTGTTGTAGGTCGCTTGACTTTGAAGTTCTGGTGATGTAGCTTTCCATAGATAATACAAACCTTATGAAAAGGATTTTTCATGAAACGTGGTGCGGTTTATTTCGGGATTGTGATTGTGGTGATTGCTCTAATTGTCGTGTTGTCTCATTTTTTCCGCTCAGCCCGCTCAGAGCGCGAACTCGCCGGAGAAGAATCGAAGGGAATCGCCGTCACGACGATTCCGCTGCGAGAGCCTTCGCCGGTTGATACCATTTCAGTGACGGGAACGATACATGGCTGGCGAGAGGCGCAAATCTCCGCTGAAACCGGAGGCAGAGTGATTGCTCTCTATGGAGAGGTCGGTGATTTTTTTTCGGAAGGCCGGGCGATTCTGCAGTTAGATTCATCGGTGAAGAGCTTGGCGGCTCAGCAGGCGAGAATCGCTTTCGACAAAGCTGAAGCGGATCTGGTACGTGCGCGCAATCTGTATAATGCGAAGAGTATTTCCGACAGCGAACTCGAGGGAGCGCGGCTGGGGGCCAAAAGCGCGGAAACGGCGTGGCGCATGGCTGAGGAGGTTTATTCCAATACCACTATTCGCGCGCCCTTTGCCGGGACATTGACTCGCCGGAGCGTCGAAGTCGGCGAGACGGCGGCTCCGGGAATGCCTGTGGCGGCGCTGGTGGATTTACGTCAAGTCAAGGCGGAGTTTGAGCTGACAGAGCGAGAGCTGGTCGCAGCGGCGGAAGGAGATTCCGTCTTGGCGGTGATTGATGTCCTACCGGATATTACGTTGCGCGGAACGATTACATCGCGCTCTCTTCAGGCACAAGAGGGAACGAGGACGTTTCCCGTTGAAGCGACGTTTCCGGGCGCACCGGGAATCGCATCCGGGATGTTTATGCGCGGTTCTATTATTGTAGAGGGAAAGGGAAAAGGATTTCTTGTTCCTCGTGAAGCGTTGCACGGCGCGGGAAATCAATCGCACGTTTTTGTTGTCGAGAACGGCACAGCGCATGCTCGCCGCGTTCACTCCGAGACGCCGAGAGGAGGATGGGTCGTCGTTTACGGGGATAACTTGAAGCCGGGCGATGTGCTTATTGTAACGGCGGCTAAGGCGATTGAAGATGGGGAAGCTATTGTTGTCGGTGAGGGAACGGAACAATGAAACTGACGGAAGTTGCCATTCGCCGACCCGGCTTTTTTTCGATGATCTTCGCGGCTATGGCGGTATTGGGTGTGATTGGCTATACGCGGATGCCGGTCAATTTATTGCCTGAGATGGACTGGCCGATGGTGATTATTTCCACCGTATGGCCGGGCGCCGGGCCGCGTGAAGTGGAGTCGATGGTTTCGAAGCCGATGGAGGAAGTTCTTTCGACCATCGGGGGGCTGAAGTCTATCCGCAGCTACAATGTGGAGAATGTTTCGGTTGTTATCCTCGAATTTGAAATGTCGGAGGATGTCAACAGAGTCACAGCGGAAGTGCAGCGAAAAATGGAGCTCGTCCGGCCGCTTCTGCCGGATGGAGCGAAGAGTCCGGTCGTCGAAAAGGCTGATGTCGGTGCCGCTCCTATTCTCAGGCTGTCTATGACTGCCGACATACCGGAAAAGGAATTCTTTACACTTGCCAAGGAGCAAATCAAGCCGCTGCTTGAACAAGTCAAGGGAGTTGCGACCGTTACGATTGTTGGGGGATTTGAGCGCGAGATTCGAGTGGAAGCGGATGCCGACAAATTGGCGGCGGCGGGAGTTGCTATAACGGATTTGACGGTGGCCATTGCTCGCGATAATTTGGATTTCTCCGCAGGAAAGATGTATGCGGGACGCCAAAATGTCGCCGTGCGTCTTTCCGGAAAATTCCATAATATCGAGGTCATCCGAAATATCCCTATCTTGACTCCTTCAGGCTCGGTAAAACTCGGTGAGCTGGCCGAAGTCATCGACGGTATCAAAGAGGAACGTTCGCTTGCCCGTTTAAACGGAGAGCCGTCTTTAGGTTTCATTATCGTCAAGCAGTCCAAGGTGAATGCGGTACATACAGTGGATGATGTCCGCGAAAAGCTGGCGTACATAGAGAAGACCTTTCCGGGAAACCTCCATTTCGATGTGGCGCAGGATTTAACAAACTTCACTCGACAGGCGGTTGCCGGCGTTAAAGAAAATTTACTGGAAGCGATTTTTACCGTTGCTTTGGTGCTGCTCGTTTTCCTCCATTCACTGCGAAATTCCTTTATTATTTTACTGGCGATTCCGACATCGCTCATCACCACGTTTTTCGGCATCTATATCCTCGGCTACAGCATCAACCTTATCTCGCTCATGGCAATGGGATTGGTCGTGGGAATTTTGGTCGATGATTCCATCGTCGTCTTAGAGAATATCCATCGACATTTGCATATGGGGAAACCGCCGCGCCAGGCGGCTCTTGAAGGGCGCGCGGAAATCGGCCTGGCGGCTATTGCGATTACGCTTGTAGATGTAGTGGTCTTTTTGCCGATTGGGCTTTTGACCGGCGTCATCGGGAAAATTTTTCGGGAATTCGCGTTTACGATTGTTATCGCCACGCTTCTCTCGCTCTTTATCAGCTTTACGCTTACACCGCTTTTAGCATCGAGGTTGAATCGTCTGGAGACCCTGAAGGGAAAGGGATGGCTGGGCAAATTCGGACGCTGGACGGATGTACGCTTCGAGCGCTTGAAAGTCTCCTATCGCGGGCTTTTGGACTGGGCGCTCGACCACCGGGTTAAAGTCGTTCTAATTGTCACGGTTATCTTCCTTGCGGCGATGTGCCTGCCTGTCATGGGATGGGTTGGGTTTGCATTTATGCCGCATGCGGATCGCGGTGAGTTTGCCGTCAATATCGAAATGCCTTTAGGGACCGCACTGGAAGTGACGGATCAGACCGTGCGCCAGTTAGAAGATTATGCCCGTTCTTTGCCGGAAGTCGAGATGGTTTTTGCCACGGTGGGTATGCAGGAACGAGAATGGTCGGGTCAAAAGCGAAGAGCACACATCGGGCAGCTTCAGGTGCGCCTCGTGGATAAACGTGAGCGAAATCGGCGCACGCGAGAGGTGATGAAAGATATCGAAAATTATAGTCTATGTCTTCCGGGGGTGACAGCGTTGTTTGCCGAAATCAGCATGTTCGGCGGAGCTCAGGAATCGCCGCTTCAATATGAAGTACGAGGAGCCAATCTCGATTCGGTACAGCGTGTGGCGGATGATCTGGTCGCGCTTTTAAAAGCTACACCGGGAGCAGTTGATGTAAAATCCACCTACGAGTTGGGAGTCCCGGAGTTGAGTGTTCATGTGGACCGTGACAAAGCGGCGGCTGCAGGACTTACGTTAGGAGAAGTCGGATTGGCGCTGCACAACGCCATCGCAGGGGAAATCGCTACCGAGTGCGAGGAAGACGGGAAGGATTATGACCTGCGCGTGCAGCTGAATTCCGATGGTCGAAATAATCCTGCCGCTTTGGGAAAACTGCTTCTGCGAAATCATCGGGGCGAAGCCGTACATCTGGAAACCATTGCATCTATGGAACGCAGCAGCGGGCCGACGTCTATCTCACGAAAGGATCGCGAACGCCTGATTACCGTCATGAGCAATATCACCACGCGTGCGTTAGGCGATATCAATAGCGATATTCAGGAAAGATTGCCGTCACTGAACATCCCGGAGAATGTGACCATTTTCGCCGCTGGTGACGTGGAAATGATGCAGGACATGTTCCGCGATATGGGTTTTGCTCTTCTCTTGGCTATTATTTTCGTTTATATGGTGATGGTATCACTGTTTGAATCGTATATACATCCCTTTACGGTGATGTTCTCGATTCCTGTCGCACTTGTGGGAGCCGTCATTGGACTCGTCATCATGGGGAAGAGCCTCACGATGTTCACTATGATCGGGCTTCTGCTGCTGATGGGGCTTGTGGCGAAGAACGCTATTCTTCTCGTGGACTATACGAACACGCTGCGCAGCCGGGGAATGGGGATACGGGAAGCTCTATTGGAAGCAGGGCAGACGAGGCTCCGCCCGATTTTGATGACGACCTTCACGATGGTCTTCGGCACAATGCCGCTGGCGTTCTCGCTGAGTCCCGGTTCGGAAGGGCGTTCGGGTATGGGCGTTGTGATTATTTTCGGTCTTATGAGTTCAATGCTGCTGACACTCGTTCTCGTACCGGTGATGTATACTTTTATGGAGCGATTCCGAAAGCATAAAGAGACCATCACAACTATCGGCGCGTAAATTAATTCATTTTTTGAGGCCGCTATGGAAATACTTCAGAATTTCTTTCAGTATTCCATCTTGGGAATCGCTGTGGAGAAATATGTCATCTCGTTTTTCTTTATTTTGGCGGGCTTTATCACTCGGCGGATTATTCTCGGCATTATAAAAAGGCTGAGACGCTTGGCTGGGAAGACGCGCACTCCCCTCGATGACATTTTCCTGGAATCTCTTGGGCAGCCCCTTGGCGCGGTGGCGGCTTTGGTGGGTATCTGGATTGCCGTGGCCGTATTCCAGCTTCCGAATGAACCCGTTGATGTTGAAAAGCTTGTGCATGCCGCTATGGAAAGCGCCGTCGTCATTGTGGCAATCTGGTTTGGCGTTCGCATCGTGGAAGGTTTCGGGCGACATTGGAAAGAAGTCGCAGGTCAAACCGATACACGTCTCGATGATCAGATTGTTCCGATTGCCACGAAAAGCGCGAAAGTTTTTCTGTGGATTATCGGCGGTGTGATTGTCGTTCAGAATATGGGTTATTCGGTCGCATCGCTCTTGGCGGCGTTTGGATTAGGAGGCGCGGCGATTGCGTTTGCGGCGAAAGATACGCTCTCGAACTTTTTCGGCGCGATTGTGATTTTCGTTGACCGGCCTTTTCATGTCGGCGATTGGATTGAAGTGGGTGATTATGAAGGCACCGTGGAAGAAGTCAGCCTTCGCGTGACACGCATTCGCACGTTTCCCAACAGCCTGATTACGATTCCAAATGCCATCTTCACGACATCCGTGGTCAACAACTGGTCGCGGATGAAGAAGCGGCGGATTAAGCTGACCATCGGCGTGACCTACGATACGCCGCGCGACAAACTTGAAGGAGCGGTCAATACGATTCGGGGAATCCTGGAAACCGACGAGCACATCCATCAAGATTTCTTTATGGTTTACTTCACCGATTTCGGCGCGTACAGCCTCGACATTCTGGTCTATTGTTTTACCGTGACAACGAACTGGTCCGAACATATGCGGGTGCGGCAAGAGGTGCTTCTGAAAATTATGGATGCCGTTCAAGGATTGGGTCTCGATTTTGCCTTCCCGACACAAACGCTGCATCTTCGCGGCAATGGATTCCCTCCTGAAGGCGCCCCATCCGCCATGACCCGCCAATTACCGAAGTAGAAGTGTGTGTTCGTCCGCGACCGGAGGTCGCGGTATTGACTTTGCGCGGTTATGAGGTTACATTTTAGGAACAATATTGAGGGTTTTATGCCGAAGCTCGGACAGATTATTCTATTCTTAGCGCTTGTTGCTCTATGGGGATTTGCCGGTTCCTGCACGAAGAAATCCACGGATCCTGTTGAACCCACACGCCCCGAAGCTCCCTCCAATCTCGTCGCTGCGACCATCGATACCGCCAGCATCTCGCTTAGCTGGCAGGACAATTCCGATAATGAAGAGGGCTTTCGCATCTACCGTTGGGACGGAGTGCAGTGGGGCGCCATCGGTACTACAGCAGCAAACACCATGAACGACACGGTCGCCGGACTCTGGCCCGGAACGGAATACAGTTTTCGAGTCAAAGCGTTCAACAGCGTGGGTGAATCGGATTTCTCGAATAGTGCTGTCGTTTCTACTGAACAGATTTTGATTCCATGGGCGCCGGGGAATTTTACACTGCAGCCCCTTGACTATAAACGAATTTTTATATCGTGGACAGATAATTCAGATAATGAAACCGGATTTAACTTGCAGCGCCGCTTACAGGCAGGGCATTTTGTCACGATTGCCGTGATCCCCTCGAATGATACCAGTTACAGCGACAATTTTTTGAGTTCCCAAACGCTTTACTATTATCGCATTGGAGCGATAGGACAGGATGGAACCGGTTGGACTGACGAGGATACGGCGCGCACCTGGCCCTATGCGGTTCCACAAGCGCCGTCGCATCTGGAAGCGGCTTCCGTGATGGAGGTCGGAGTTTCCCTCGCGTGGCAGGATAACACTCCCTACGAACATTATTTCGTCATTCGTCGATCCGATGAAGGCGCTGACTATGAATCGGTGGATACCGTAGATGTGAACGTCGAAACTTATTTGGATCCGTTTGTGATTGAAGCTCACCAGTACAGCTATTACGTGACAGCCGTCAATACCGTCGGCGATTCGGATTCATCGAATGTGGCGAGTGTGTACTACGGCTACTATTCCAAAGGAGCGATTCCTCTGGCGAAGGAGAATTACTGGCTGTACGATGTCTCCGATGCCGGAGGAGATTACACCTACCGGAAAAAAGTATCTCGTGTGGATATCATGGATCATATCCCGTGGTTTTTGATGCACAAGGAGAATCTCGAAACTCATGAAGTCGATACCAGCACGTATTTGCGCAATGAGGATAGCGATGAAAACCGGGGAGTGCTCTACCGAGAACAGGAATTCATCGCGGGAGAGCTTCTGTGGAAGTATCCCGCTTCGGAAGATGATTTCTTCTTTGTAGAGGGCGATTGCGTGTTAGTTGTGGGGACGAATGAGGATGTCGAAACTCCGGTGGGAAACTTCGAGGAGTGTTATGTGTACACGCGATTTTCGGACGGAGAAACCACGATTGAAACCGCCATCAAGCCCCTACTCGGAATCCTGAGAGTACGTGTGTATGATGGTCTCGAACTCCTTTCCGAACAGGAACTCATCGAATATCGGCTCTACGGGCCGTTGTAATCACAATGTAGCATTCTATTCCATTATCATCGAAATGATAGCGGCCTCGCAAATATGCGAGGCCGCTTAATTTTCGATAGCGTATCTCCCGGCCGGAGATTTATCTTTGCGCGATCAAGCGTCCGCCGAAAAGAGCGTCGCCCAGCGGTTCGATGATTTTAAACTTTGCAAGGGTTTCGTTTTCGAGTTCCGCTGTGAATGAAGGTTCCAAGAGCGGCCATTGTGCTGTAAGGCCGCCGCAAACAGCCAATGGAATTCGCTCCGGCGTTGAAACCATTTGTGCAAGCAGCCGTCTGGCAAGTTCCGCCAGAGCGGTGCCGGTTTTTTGAATCAGCTTTTCCGCTTCCATGTCTTTCCCGGCGAATTCGAACACAAAAGGAGCGAGGGACGCCCAATGCTGCGAGTCGTATTTCTGCTGGTAAATGAGGTTCAGAATGCGGTTTGCTTCCGTGAGGTTTAATGATTTCAAAATAGCTTTCGCCAAGGGGCTAAAGGTTCCGGTTTCCCCTTGACGAAGGCAAAGCCGCAATGCTTCACGCCCCAGCCATGCGCCGCTTCCGTCGTCGCCTAAAAGCGCTCCCCAGCCTCCCGCGCGCAAGAAACGACCGTCCGCAAGTCGTGTCCATGCGATACTTCCCGTTCCCGCGATAATCAGGATGCCGCCGGATTGTGAACCAAACGCGCCGTCGTAAGCCAACTCAGCGTCCGTGCGGACAAGCACGCGTGCGTCCGGGAAGATTTCGCAGAGAACACTCTCTGCCTGCTGTCGTTCTTCTTCGCGACCGACTCCCGCAAGACCCGCGACGACAGTTTGGATACGGCGAAAGGGTACGGATAAGTTTTCGATGATTTCATTGATGACCGCTTTCAATCCGTCCGCGCCGACTTGATTAAAATTCGATGGCCCGGCTTCGGTGGTGCCGCTCGGCAGTGCGCTTGGGTCTGATATTGGAGCAAGAAGCGCGCGCGTTCGCGTGCCGCCGCCATCCAACACGAGCAGGAGTTTTGTTTTGTCAGAATTTGTCATTTGAAAATGAAAGATATGTTAAGAAATTTTGTTCTGCGTGGTAGATGTTTAAAGCCGATTTAAGCGCACGGCCGTGCGGCACTACCAATGATATCTCCCCCAGCGTGCGGGGGGAATTAAAGGGGGGTCTCCTTATTTCACCAACACCAGTTTCTGTGTTTGCATAAATCCTCCCACTTCCATTTGGCAGAGATAAATCCCCGACAGCAAACTGCTCGCATTCCATGAAATTGTATAAGAACCGGCGAGATGTTCACTATTCACCAACGTCGTTACTCTCTGCCCAAGCAGATTGTAAATTGATAATCTGACCTGACCGGTTTGTTTCACATCATAACGAATCGTGGTCGTCGGATTGAACGGATTCGGCCAATTCGGATGAAGAGCATGCTCGGTCGGTAGAAACGGACTCGAAAAAGGAGCATCGAGAGGAACACCATATTCGTTTTCATAAGCTCCGATATCGGGATTCGATTCAAGAGGATCTGGCCGAAGATTTCCTTCAATGTCGGTTTCAGGTGAATTTTCAGAATCGCCTGCACCGATGCATCGGGAGCTGTCGGATAGATGATAATCGCGTTCCTCATTATTAAGAAATACCGGGTTCGAGTAGATATTGAAATATCTGTCGCACGGGTCACCGTTTGCATTGGTGGTTGAAATTAGTCCGAGACCGCCAGGGAGACCACCCGCGAAGTCACCACCACTATTACCAAAGAAATCGCAGTATTCAACTCGAATGGAATCGCTCTGATAGAATCTAATCCCTGGTCCGTTCGAAAAAGCGATAATGGAATTCTCAATGGTTAACGTGGAGCTGCAGGATATAGTCTCGCTTGAGCGGTAGCCACCATCGTGGATGTTTATCGCTAAAAGTACAATTTGTCAATGAACCCGAGTATCCCCACAAAGATAAGGCACTTCCCCCTTGTCCCGCTTCTGTAACATTTCCCGATATAACACAATTCGTCAAAGTCACAGATGATTCGGTGCACTCGATGCCTCCACTACTCCAACTTGCACTATTGTCGCAAATACTACAACCAATGAGCGTCAAAGTAGATTGATCACAGGATATTCCGCCCCCAAAGCCGTAATGCCATTCCCCACTTGCGGAGTTGTTCCGAATGTCGCAGTTTATGAAAGTTAGTGAAGAGCTATCAGTACAAAGCACTCCGCCGCCATAACCATAAGCTCAGTTCTCTCTAATGATACAGTTTTCGAAAGTGGGGGAAGCTTGCGTACAACGGATTCCGCCGCCGTCCCAATTATGAGCAAGCTCAATCAAGCAGAAAGAAAGTCGACTCCCTGAACCACTCGATGGATAAAACTGCAAACCTCCCCACGAACGACGCGGGAGGGAATCTACAATTGCGGTGAAAATAATGGAATCTGTCTCAGTTCCCTCTGCCAAGAGTGTTCCGTAGATTTTAAAGGGAAACCAATTAAAAAGAAACGTCGTTCCGGGCATGAGGCGCAGGCTATCGCCTTCATTTACATAGATCGTATCAACGACCTGAAATTCACCGGGGCCGAGGGTGCCGCTCAGTGGCCCGGAAAGTTGGGCGAGGCTGGCTTGTACGGAAGTCAGCAGGAGGAAGATGGTGCAAAGCTGTTTCATGGCAGTCTCCTTTATCTTTTCTTCAGTACGGGGCGAATCTGGAGATTCACCGCCGCGACATTTCCATCTGTCGTAGGGGCGGATCCATGTGTCCGCCCGTGGATTTTACACAGATACACGATACGGGCACACACGCGGGAGTGCCCCTACAACAGCATTCTACAAGTCGACATTCCGGGCAGATCAGGGGATCTGCCTCGGCGTTATCTTTATCCTTGGCTTCGGCGGTAGATTTCCATTGCTTCGGGCATGTGCTTTTCCAACTCGCGGATGCGGCGGTCGTCGAGCGGATGCGTTGATAGGAATTCGGGTGGTTTGCCGCTGCGTTGGTCGCTATACGCTTTAAAACGCCGCCAGAATTCGACACCTGCTCGCGGATCGTAGCCCGCCTTCGCCATGAATTTCAATCCCATATAATCGGCTTCGAGTTCATGTTTGCGGCTGTAGGGCAGAATCACTCCGACGGTGGTGGCCACACCGTAGGCGACCATCGCGAGCGCCTGAGTTTCAGCGGGCTTTTCTCGCATCGCGACCGCCAGCCCGATGCCGCCTAATCCTACCAGCAATTGCTGACTCATCCGTTCGCCGCCGTGCCGCGCAACCGCGTGAGCGACTTCATGCCCCATCACCATCGCCAATCCTGCTTCATCCTGCGTGATGGGCAAAATCCCTGTATAGATGCCGACTTTCCCCCCCGGCAGGCAGAAAGCGTTGGGGGTTTCGTCATCCTTGAAAGCGACGAATTCCCATTCGGCATACGGGAGTTCCACCACGGACGAAATGCGAGTTCCGACACGACGCACCAGCTCAATCTGCTCAGGATTTGTCGAGATGGTTTTTTCTCTTTTAAGCTCGGCAAACGCCGAGAAACCTAATGCCGCCTCTTGTTTGCTCGAAAAAAGAATCATCGCACGGCGACCGGTTTCCGGATTCGTATAGCAGGCGGCGATGCCCAGCGCAAGGAAAACGACGCCGAGAAAACTTCGAGTGATAACAGATTTTTTCAACATGGGAAAACCTCTATAGAAATTCTCAAATTAATTCGAAACTATGGACTGTACTCTTCGAGGATTTTCTCGATGATTACACGATCCGCTTTGGGAAAAGCGAATTTCGACAACGTATGCGGCGCTACCCAGCGGAAGGCGGCAACGCCGAGTTTTCGGATGCGTCCGTGGGGAAGCGTGCATGAAAACGCGTGAAGCGTGATACGAAAATGAGAGTAACTGTGTTTCACCGATTGGAAGAGCTTTCCTACGGCAATATCAACATCCAATTCTTCACGGATTTCCCGCGCCAGACACGCTTCGAGCGACTCACCTTTTTCCTGTTTGCCGCCTGGAAATTCCCATAAACCTCCGAGCATCCCGCCGTGTGGCCTCTGAGTGATTAGAATTTTACCCCGACGCTTGATAATAGCCGCGGCGATGTTGTAATGCGGGAGCGGCTTCGATTTTTTTCTGCGCGGAAGCGATGCTGGATCGGCAAGTTTTTGCTCTGCGCGGCAAACGGATTTCAACGGGCAAATTTTACATTGCGGCGCTCGCACAGTGCAGACGTTTGCGCCGAGTTCCATCATCGCCTGATTCAACTCTCCGGGAGTGCCGACTGCAGGGACAAGCGAATCCATGATTTTTACAGCGGTTCGTCGCAGTCTTTTTTGCACGGCAGCGGTTTTAAGAAGCCGCCTTTCAAGGAGTAAACGGCATAACACTCGTTCGACGTTTCCGTCAAGAACAGGCACCGCTTGCCCGAAAGCTATCGAAGCAATCGCGGCGGAAGTATAAGGTCCGATGCCGGGCAGCTTTTGAAGCAGCACGGCGCTTTTCGGCAACTGTCCATTGTTTTGGCTGACAATCTGGACAGCGGCGCGGTGCAGATTGCGCGCTCGCGCGTAATAACCGCAACCTTCCCAAGCTTTCAGCACATCATTTAGTGATGCCTCAGCGAGAACCGCGACGTTCGGAAACCGTCGCATCCAGCGTTCATAGTAAGGTTTGACCGTTTTAACCTGAGTTTGCTGGAGCATGACTTCAGAAATCCAGACGGCATAAGGCTCCGTCGTGCCTCGCCACGGCATTTCTCGCTTGCTCAAGTGATACCATTTCAGCAGCTTTCGGAGCGCGGCGAGGGATATGGGTTTATTATTGGTCTTCATAGGTGTCCGCGACCGGAGGTCGCGGGTAGTAGACGATTCGCCGAGCCGGGTTCAGCGCAGGTTCCCGTATGCCAGACGATTAACTCATTGCGCGTAACCCGGCCGGAATTTTTTAAGGAGACCCCCCTTTAATTCCCCCCGCACGCGGGGGGAGATTCACGCGAAGCCGCGGCGGGTGAAATCTCTTTGTGCTGTAGGGCGCAGGTCTGTGACCTGTCCGTTTATCGTTCTCGCGGTCGGGTCACAGACACCGACCCTACGAGGTGATTGCAAATACTATCATTTAAATATAGGAAAGATTGGAGGAGATTCCAAGCAAAAGAAAAGCCTCCACAACAGCGCGGAGGCATCGAGAGTTTATCAATTCAGGAAAATTTTGAGGCGATCCGATGAGGAAATATCCCTCTTTAGTCCTTAAAAAACAAAACTGCGCCGAGGACAAGGGAGGGAAATCCTCGGCGCAGCAAATCCCCCAGTTTCGTAAAGCTTGAAAGAAATGGGAATAAGTGCGAAGTGTAAGTACTTGTTAAAAAAGAACTACGATGTCAAACTGCCTACTTCTCGAGCGAGTTTGCACCATGTTTCACGTGTAATATACAATAATTTCCAGTTAGAGTCAAGAAAAATTTCACAAAAATAAAGTCATCAAGTTTCTGAATTTGGAGTTGCATTTTGAGAAAAATTTCCTATATTAATTGCAAACCTTGTCCCTCATTAATCAATCGCAAACCTTCACCTTTGCTCTTTTTCTTAGGGCACCTACATGTTCGGTTCTTTTTTTCCTGTCATTCTATTTTTACTTGCAGCGGGCGGTCTGGTTTTAGTCATCCTCTTTGTCTCCAGCCTGATCGCTCCGCATCGGCCGAATCCAGCCAAAAACTCGACCTATGAATGTGGCGAAGTCGCCAAGGGTTCTTCGTGGATTCGATTCAACAGCCGCTTCTATGTCATCGCGTTGATTTTCATCATCTTCGATGTCGAGGTGGTTTTTCTTTACCCTTGGGCGATTGTTTATCGGCATCTCGGCTTTTGGGCATGGCTTGAGATGGCGATTTTTCTTATGATTTTGCTGGCTGGTCTGGCGTATGTCTGGGCGAAGGGGGATCTCGAGTGGATTCGTTTGCCTGAGAAAGATACAGAATCCTCGACAGAAACCGCCACCGGCTCCTGATAATCTCCGGAATTAAACTTTTCTAAGCAGCGATTATGGGTATCCTTGAAGG
Source organism: uncultured Alphaproteobacteria bacterium (assembly GCA_965372735.1). Lineage (GTDB taxonomy): Bacteria > Electryoneota > RPQS01 > RPQS01 > DYHQ01 > JAUXGA01. Next base: position 14,123 of record CBDVDL010000013.1, read on the forward strand.
TCGCTTCGGCGACAATATTATCATTACATCCGTTGATAAAGTTTTCGACTGGGGCCGCTCGCGTTCTCTTTGGGTGGTCACGTTCGGACTTGCCTGTTGTGCTATCGAGATGATGTGCACGGGTGCTTCGCGCTATGATTTGGATCGCTTTGGCACTTTTTTCCGTCCCAGTCCACGTCAGGCAGACCTGATGATTGTTTCAGGGACGGTCACGTTGAAAATGGCTTCTCGGCTTAAGCGCATTTATCATCAGATGGCGGAACCGAAATGGGTTATCGCGATGGGTTCGTGCGCGATTTGCGGAGGACCTTATTGGCAGCGCGGCTATAGCGTGGTCAAGGGCGTGGATCAAATTGTCCCGGTGGATGTTTTTGTGCCGGGTTGTCCGCCGAGGCCGGAAGCTCTCGTCGCGGGGCTTCTGGAACTGCGCGAAAAAGTTATCATGAAAGAAAAGGTGCTTGCAAGACCGGCCAAGCAAGCGTAATTTTCCGTCATTTTGCATCGCGTATTACTAATTCTAATCATCGCGGGAAGTGTTCTGGCTCAGCCGAGCGGAACGCTTTCGGATAGCCTGATAACGCCGCAGGAAAGCAGCGTTCAGATCGATACGTTATGGGCGATTCCCTGCGGTCCGGTGGTCGGGACGATGATTCCCGGAGCGCGCGTTCAGATTCTGGACACGGTCGCGAGCTGGGCGAAAATCACCGTCGAAGGCTGGGTGCGTGTATCGACGGCACTGAAGTATGCTCCGTCTGATACAATCGCTCCAAGCGAGAGCGCCGTTCAGGAAGAATCTTCGGAATTTCACCAGTGCGAAGCGATTACCCTGAAGGGAACACGCTGCACACGCCGAGCCAAGAAAGGCTCGCGTTATTGCTGGCAGCACCAGAATTATGATAAGCGGTAGAAGTAAGGGAGGTATCGGAAGCGCTGCGGTATTTGTAGTTCTTCTGTTCATGACCGCTTTGTTGCCGGCTCAGGACATTGAACCGGCAACAGATTATGAATGGGAGCTGCAGACGCCGGGTCGCACGATGTTTCGCAATCGCACTTTCGTCGGAAGTGTGCCGCTCACGGAACGCAGCCACCGCAAATTCCCCTTTGGCAAATCTAAAGCAAAGACGCTTGAAGCGGTGGAACTTTATACCGATATGGCGTTCGAACCCGGCGATACGACCCGCTATTTCGGAGCGAATCTCGTGTTGAAGGGGCAAGATACGCCTTTAGCATTC
>CBDVDL010000014.1:0-15027 GCA_965372735.1 uncultured Alphaproteobacteria bacterium
CAGAAACCCGCCGGATAACTGTGATTGATGGAAAGACTGATATTCCCGGTATAGTTTTCGGATGTCCACCGGATGGTCTCGGCTGTGCCCAGTGTCCAGTTTTCTCCGCCGTTAGGTTCGACCAGTGAAACGTTCGCCTGCGAAAATAAAGCCAGATTCACGTTGATTCGCCCGGAACCGAGCATTCCGATATAAGAGGGATTCTCATCATAGATGTTGTCCACGTTATTGAGAATCGCGTCAGTAATTTCAACACCACTCCATTCGGGATACATGGATTTCAGGATTCCAACTTCTCCGGTTACGCACGGCGCGGCCATTGATGTACCGCTGAGATACTCATAGACATTTTGGTACTGATACGAGTAGGTCGAATAGATGTTGACTCCCGGTGCGGAAACATCTACCCAGTCGCCGTAATTCGACCACGATGCTTTGACATCATCCGAATTCGTTGCGGCAACATCAATGCAGTCATCCCGCGATGCCAGATAAGACTGTGTCTCGGAGCCTCCATTACCGGCGGCGACGCAAAAAACGACGCCCGCGGCAATAGCGGCATCGACAGCCGCCGAAAGACCGCCGTTGTTGCTGGAGCCCCACGAACAATTAATAGCACACACGCCTTTTTGGCGAGCATAGTCAATGCCCTGTGCGCAGAAATCCATATTGACGTAACCGTATCCGTCTGACGCTGTCCAGCCGACGCGCAGCGCGAGGATGCGCGCTCCGGGAAATTCGCCGCCGCCCCCAGCAACCCCGCAAACACCAATTCCATTATTCGTTGTCGCCGCGGCGATACCAGAGCAGTGAGTTCCGTGGCCGTTAAAATCCTTCGGATCGTTGTCTTGAACATCTCCATCTTCCCCCGGATAGACATCGCTGAGCCCCGTGACAAAATCCCAACCAATAGAATCGTCGATAAGACCATTGCCGTCATCATCATAGCCGGGTGTGCCGTTGATTTCCGGCCAATTTTTCCATATCTGCGCGCTCAAATCAGGATGAGAATACTGAACGCCCGTGTCTGTGATGCCCAAAATCGCAAGACTGTCACCTCGCTCGGCATCCCAGGTTTCTACGGCATCAATGTCATGGTCGAGAGGCGTATCGTAAACATACCATTGATACGACCAGTAGGGATCGTTTGGAGAATAATAAATCTCATGAATCGCGACCGGTTCGACATGCACAACAATACGGCGGGGGTCGTTTTCCGATAGCAACTTTACCAAATCGACTCTCTTCGAAAGCCAAAAACGCCAATACCCCGGCAAATCAATTTCCGGAGCTTCGCTTGAAGGGGCTCCTTGAAAAAGACGTTCGACTTGCGTCACGTTCCATTTTTGATTCAGCAGGGTCAGCTCGCTGTCCGCGACGCGAACAGAACCCTCTTCGGTGACCGGTTCAAGACTACCGGCGCCCGGCTGGAGTTTCACGATAAATCGGTTCTGGACGTATTGAATGTTCCCATCAAGGTACTTCGCTTGTGTGACAACCGTCAAGCAAATCACGGCAAAGCAAAGACCAATAGCGCGCTGCATCACTGTTCCTCCAGTTACAACGGAAAGCGCCTTTTCTTCAGGCGCTCTCGGTTGGAAAAAATTTTATATTAATAGCGTTTTAGAGTTTCATATCTCCCCCCGCGTGCGGGGGGACACCTTTCCTCGCCGAGCCGGGTTCAGCGCAAAATACTGCCTGATATTCCGATGATGTGTCTGCGCGTAACCCGGCCGGAATGTTATCAAAGCGCACTGCCGTGCGGCACTACCGGATATCTATTTGCCGCGGCATGCGTCTCGCGTGCCCGGAACAGAAGTATACCAACCTTTCGAAAACCAGTGCTAATAGTAGTACCAGATACTCTCGTACTGAGCGGGATCTTCTCCGATGTCTCGCAGCCGTTCCAGATAGTTCAGAATGGGAATATCCGTTCCAAGATACGATTTTTGCGTGAGCATTTTTTTATCCCACGGGTGAAACTCGTAATGGCGGCTTCCATCGGGAAGGATGCTGATTAAATCATGGTGCTGCCAAGCTCGAATATAATTTTTCCCGAGCCCAGGAACGTTGTAAACCGCTTCATCCGTTCGGGAAAGTCCCGGCAGCAAACGCGCTTCTTCTTTTTGCTCCTGCAGGATGCGCGCCAGTGGCACGCGATAGTCCGATGTTTCCTCTTTGCCTTTCGTCGAGAAAGTATAATAAGGATCGATTTGACAGCGGCGCAGCAGTCGCCGAAGCAGCGCTGTTTCAAAACGCCGGGAAACATAGAAGGTGTACACCTGCTGGTTATACACAGAGATGCCCGCTCGTCTGAGCAAATCAACGGCCTTTACCATGTCCGGATTGATTTCGTAGGGGTGTTCGACATGAGTGACGACGCAGATTTCCCGTTGGCCGGGAATACGAAAGCGTGATAGATTTTCGACCAGCTCGGGCGTAATCCGCATTGGAACAGTGACGGGCACGCGGGTTCCGATGCGAATCCGTTCGATATGGTCAATGTCCGCCAGTTTTTCCACAATGTCCAGAACTCGCTGGTCGGACATGGCCAGCGTATCTCCACCGGTTACGAGCACTTCGCAAATCGCTTTGTGCTCTCGTATCCAATCAATCGCACGAGAAAGAATGTGAGGATCCGCCATCGCTTTCGGAGCCATGGGCTCGTCGATTTCCCAATTTCTCTGACAATAGACACAAATTTGTGGACAAGCGTTGTAGGGTTTGAGAATAACAATCGCCGGGTAGCGGCGCGTAATTAAATCAATCGGCGAGGTGTCTCGTTCAAGCATAAAATCGAAAGCCCGCTCCCGATTGCTGTGGTGAGCGGCCATTTCTTTCAAGTAGTGCGGCGGGGGAATCACCTGCGCACGAACCGTGCGATCCGCTGTGGATTCAGGGTCTGTATCCATCAGGGAAGCATAGAAAGGAGTCACTCCAAACGGAATCTTATGAGCGCTTGCGAACTGAATGTGATCGCGCTCTTCAGCGGACAAAGAGGTCATGGCTTCCAACTGCTCTGCTGTACGGGCAATATGACGGAATTGCCAGTGCCATGAATTCCAATCTTCGAGCGTCGCAGAAAGCGCTTTTAAAATCCGGTTGCGGTTCTGTTCACGCTGCTCGATAACATCCGGCATCAATCCATGCTTATATCTGGACATGAAAGCTGAGGCGTCGTTCCATGTGTCATCAAGCTGTTCCGAGCGCAAGATAGCCGCTTCCCGTCCCTCAGCGCTGCTTTTGGGAATTGTATGCTCATAGAGGTTTGTATTTCGAAGCAGACCGCGAAAGAGGTGTGTGATGTCCGCGATGAAAGCCGGAGACAAATCGAGACGCAGTTTCTCATCAGCAAGATCCCGCAAGGCGCGCAGAAGAGCAAATCCTGTCCGCTGCTCATTACGAGGCTTTAAGATAGCCCGAAGGGAACGGGCACAATCCCGAACGGTTATCTCTTCCAGATCCGAGTAGAAAAATTCCGGAAACTCATGCTCGAGCTGAATGGTCTGAATTCGGTTCAGAAGCTCCTGCCGAACTTCATCGTCGGAGTGATTAGATTTCAGGATTTCCAGCAAACATGGAATCTCCTCAAACAATCGTTTGGGAGTCCATGATTCTCTCGTCTTCGAGGGAGATTTTGCAGAGGATGTCGTTTCCATAAATGTTCCTCCCTATATAGAAACGGATTTAACGATAAACAACTCCTCATAATTTCCGCTGAGTCGGGTTCAGCGCAGAGTCCAGTAAACCAACCGATTAATTGATCGCGCGTAACCCGGCCGGAATTTATACAGTGCTTACTTCGTTGGATTTTGAGGCGGCGGCTTCATTCTGCTGCGCCTGCAGCGCCGTAATGGCGATGGTGTAGAGGATATCTTCGACAAGACAACCGCGGCTCAGGTCGTTGACGGGTTTTCGCAGTCCCTGAAGAACCGGTCCCACCGCGATGACTTTAGCGGATCTTTGCACAGCTTTGTAAGCGGTATTGCCCGCGTCCAAATCCGGGAAGATGAAAATCGTCGCATGCCCCGCCACATTGGAATCGGGCATTTTCGCTTTGCCGGTCTCCGGTGATATCGCCGTATCATATTGCATCGGACCTTCGATAAGCAAATCAGGCCGCTTCTCCTTGGCGATTCTCGTTGCTTCCGCGACTTTCGAGACCATCGGGCCTTTCGCGGATGTGCCGGTTGAATAGGACAGCATCGCGATAATCGGTTCGATGCCGAGGCTGGCGGTGGTTTCGGCGCTGGAGATGGCGATGTCCGCGAGTTCTTCGCTTGTCGGCTCGGGATTCACGGCGCAATCGCCATAGATAAGTACGCGTTCCGGCAGACACATGAGGAAGACGGAGGAAACAATCGAAATTCCCGGCGTTGTTTTAATAATCTGAAACGCGGGTCGAATCGTGTGAGCGGTTGTGTGCACTGCTCCGGAAACCAGTCCGTCCGCGAGACCCTTGTGAACCATCATCGTTCCGAAATAGATAGGATCCACCATCGTGTCCCGAGCCATGGATTCCGTAATGTTCTTGTGTTTGCGCAGTTCGGCATAGGTCGCGGTGAAATCAGAAAGATACTCGGACTCAGATGGATTCACGATCTCGGCTTTTGAAATATCCGCCCCGACGAGCGAAGCCTGATGGCGCACGTCATCCGGGTTGCCGAGCAGAATCAGCTCGGCGGTATCATGTTCCAGAATGCGTTCGGCGGCTTTCAGAGTGCGAGGTTCGTCTCCTTCCGGCAGCACAATACGCTTATGAGCGGCTTGCGCCTGTTCCATGATGTCATGCAGGAAAACGATCGGCGTGAGTTTTCTTGTTTTTTCGACCCGAATCGCTTCAAACAGATGGTCGTAATCGAAGTACCTTCGGGTGAGAAAATTCACCAGATCCAGCTTCTCCTTGTCGGATGAGAAGAGACTGACTGGCATGTCTCGCACTTTCAAGGCAACCTCGTAAGTGTTCCCTTTCGCGGCTAAAATCGGAATCCGGAAACCGGACAAACCGCCGATGAGTTTCTTGACGGAATCGCTGGGTTCCAGACCACCCGTGGTGATGATTCCAGCGATGTTGGGATAGTTGCCTGAGACACGCGAAATCATCATACCCAAAATAATATCTTCACGGTCGCCGGGAGTGATGATAAGATGACCTTCTTTCAAATAGTGGAGAGCGTTGCCGATGTGCATGGCAGCGATACCCGGTTCCGCGACAAGGTTATCCAGATGTTCTTCGCCGAAAATGCACGGAGCGCCGATTTTCGCCGAGATTTCACCGATGCGAGGCATGCTTAGAATTTTATTCTTTGGGATGATACCGAAGAGGGCGAGCTGCTCTTCTTCTAACCAGTCCAGTAGTGCTTCTTTGACCTTATCGACATCCTCTTCTTCTACGCGATTGACCACAACACCCAAAACATCACAACTCTGTTCATCAAACGACTCTTTGCTCGCGGCGCAATTGGATAGAATTTGTTCCGTTGTCCGACCGTCACCATTCGCGACCAGAATCACCGGCGCATCCAGTGTCTTTGAAATCTCGGCGTTGATGTCGAATTCAAAAGCCGTCATCGTTCCCTTATAGTCGGTGCCTTCAATGATGACGATATCTTTGTCTTTCGCGATTTTGCGATAAGCCTCGAGGATACGCTCCATAATCTGTGCCTGCCGACCGCGAGCGATATATTCGCGCGCTTCGTATGATGGCACGGGACTTAAAAGCTCCGCTGGTTGATCAAAATCAAAAACGCGGCGAATCAGATCGATATCTTCATCCTGTTCCATCTCTGAGCGAAACCGCTGTCCGATGGGTTTCAAATATCCGATTTCATCTCCATGATCACGAAATAGCTGGAGCAGTCCCAAGCTTATCATGCTCTTGCCGCTGGAGGGCTCTGTTGCGGTTATATAAAGATTTTTTGCCATGTGCGTATTCCCTGTTTTATTGAAAAGAAGGTATTGTTTTTGTCTGGCGGACACAATCGATCACGGTGCCGTCCACCCATTTAACCGCCGCGACGATTTTCTCGCCCAAATCAGGAGCCGCCGATTTGCCGCCGCAAATGTCTTCGACTTCCGCTTTGATGTCTTCGATAGGTCGAATCGGCAGCGACGAACCTCGCAGTTTACTCAGCAAATCCTGCCGTTGTGGATTGATAGTGATTCCGCGCTCGGTGACGATGACATCAATCAACTCGCCCGGACCACACAGCGTGGTGACGCGGTCAACCAACACCGGAATGCGGTTGCGGAATGAGGGAATCGGAAGGATGGTGCATTTGGAAAAAAGACAATTCTGCCAGCCGCCGATACCATGTAGCAGCCGTCCGTCCGAATGGGTCACGACGTTCGCGTTAAACTGAACATCCACTTCGGTCGCACCCAACACCACTACGTCCACCATCGAAGCGAAGTTCCCTTTTCCGTGATAGTTGTAGCTGGTAAACGGAGACGTGTTCACATGGTTAGGATTCTCGCGTATCGACCGCACGCCTTCGAGGTCGAACGTCTGACCGTCGAGGATGTATTCAACGAGTCCATCTTCGAGCATGTTGACGAGATACTGATTCGAACCGCCGCGAGCGAACCGCGCTTTGATGTTTTTCTCGCGCATCATTTCGCCTAAGAAAATGGAGAACGAAAGCGATGTTCCTCCAGCGCCGGCTTGGAAAGAAAAACCGTCGCGCATGATACCCGTTTCCGCCACGAAACGCGCGGCGTATTCGGCGATGAGAAGCCGGTCGGGGCTGCGCGTGATTTCAGTTGTGCCGGAAACAATCTTCGACGGATCCCCGATAGAATCCATCACAACAACATAATCGACGTAGTTGCCATGAATCTGCCAAGGGATGCATGGGAAGGGAATCAGGTTGTCCGTTGCGACAATAACGCGGTCGGCGTATTGACTGTCCGCCAGTGCGAATCCCAAAAGGCCGCAAGCCGAAGGCCCCCGGTCGCCGGTAGCGTTGCCGAAAGGATCTGCGGTCGGAGCCGCGATAACCGCGATGTCAATATGCACTTCGCCGTCCTGCACTGCCTGATAACGTCCACCGTGCGAACGCAATACGGCCGTGCCGCGCATCTTCCCGGTACTGCAATAGTCGCCCAGCGGCCCGTTCATACTGCCTTCGATGTGGTGAATGACACCGCTTTTCAAGTGTTCGATAATCGGAGCGTGACAGGGGAAGGAAGCGCTCGGAAACCAGCGCAAATCCTTCACGCCCAATTCCGCCGCCGCGTCGAAGATAGCGTTCGCCACGAAATCACCATTGCGGAAGTGATGATGTGTGCTAATCGTCATCTCGTCGCGCAACCCCGCTTTTTTGAGCGCTGTTTTAAAATCAGCGACGACTTTGTTTCCATCAGAGGGATAATCAGCACACCGTGCGAGAGGTGGCCCGTATCGTCTGCCGGTCGGTTTAAATTTTCCGACGCCTTGAAAGGGGACATGCTTCGTGCCGTTAATTTCGACAGGAACCCATCTTCCCGCCGCGTTTTCTTTCAGGTTTTTCATGCGTGTTCCTCCCGCCAGTTTTCTGGGAGTCTGCCAAGCGATACCGCTATTTCTACGGTTTTCAAAGCGCGTTTTACAACCGGCGGATCAATCATCTTGCTGCCCAGCGCCACAACGGCGAGCCCTTGCGCCTCCGCTTTTTCAAACGCGCGCATGATTTTCGTCGCCTTATCAATCTCTGATTTCTCCGGCGCGAAAGCGTCGTGAATAGGTGCAATCTGACGAGGATGAATGCAGCCCTTGCCGTCGAAGCCGAGCGCTTTCGCTTCTTTGACGCTAACGATGAGTCCTTCTTTGTCAGCCACATCGGAAAAGACAGTGTCAATCGGTTGGATGCCAGCAGCGCGCGCGGCATTAACAATCATCGAGCGCATCCAGAAACTTTCGCGGCCTTCAAGAGTGCGCTCAACGCCGATGTCTGCGGTGTAGTCTTCAAGTCCAAGTGCAAGGGCGACATTATTTTCCGACGCCGTCGCGATGTCATAGGCGCGAATCGTTCCTAATGCGCTTTCGATAATCGGCATCAGGTAAACAGGCGAACTGATTTTGTGTTTCTTCTGAAGGTTCTGAATATGTGCATCCACTTCGCGTACCTGCTCGGCACTTTCGACTTTCGGAATGAGAACGACATGCACATTGTTCGGCACAATCTCGTCCAAATCGCGCACGCCTTCCGCACCCTGATTGATGCGCACCATACGTTCAGCGCCGTAAAAATTCACTTGCCGAAGCGCGTTGCGAACCATGATGCGCGCGGCGTCTTTTTCCGAGGGAGCGACGGAATCTTCCAAGTCCAGAATAATTCCATCAGGTCTATGCAGACCCGCATTGATGAAAAATCGCGGATCGTTGCCGGGAAGGTAAAGACGGGAACGGCGGAATCTGTCGCGCTGAGTGGTGTCTGTGCAATAGGATTTCATCTCCGGAAGGAAACTTGCCGTTATCCCTGCACGGGCAGCGGCGGTTTCTATGCGCGCCATGAGCGCAAACGGAAGAGCGCCGGTATCCTCGAGTTCAAGTCTCGCATGCTGCACGCCGAGTCCTCCGAGAACATCTCGACAGAGTTGCTGAATGGAGTCACCATACATGGAATCCACTCGGCTTTTTGCGGCGATGTCGAGACCTCCCGATTTGCGCACTTCGAGAGACACAAAGCAATCTGAACGAACGGCAGGTCCTTTGCGACCAGCCGTTCCGACGTTCGACATAATTTACCTCACTCCACTTTTCGCCGAGCCGGGTTCAGCACTCTCTATTTTGCCCTGTGCAAGGACATGGTCGTGCGCAACCCGGCCGGAAGACCTATTTAACCAGCAAACCGCCCCGCTGATAGATTTGCATCTGAATATCAGAAAAGGGCGTGCCCTGAATCGTTCGATCTGTATCCGAAAAAGTAATCTTGCCCGATTGAAAATCAATGCGGATATTATCACCGTCTTTAAGGTTCTCAGAATCCAAATCCGCAATCAATATCGGCAATCCTGCGTTAATCGCATTGCGCTCATAAATTGCGCCAAAGGATTTTGCGATAATCAGAGAAGTGCCCAAACACAAAAAACAATCAACCGCCTGTTGCCGCGACGAACCCGCTCCGAAGTTTTTTCCTGTGACAATGATATCGCCGGGTTTCGCTTTTTTCGAGAAGTCCTCATAACCTTTCAGATTACCGAACGCGTATTGCCCCATTTCCGTGCGGTCGGTGACGGTCAGGTGACGGTTATGGTAAATCATATCGGTGTCGATGTTGTCCACGGGAATAACCCAGACGCGCCCCTCGACTTGGGTGGGTTTGTCCGTATGTGCAGGTGCCGGAGCTTTTTTTATCGCGGAGGAAGAAACGGCGGTTGGCTTTTCGAAGCGCGCAGGCTCAGCCGGAATATTCGCAGCGCTGGTTATCATACCTGCGACCGCCGATGCGGCGACGGTTGCCGGGGAAGCCAGATACACTTCTCCTTTGCCTTGTTTGCCCGCAAAATTTCGATTACCGGTGCTGATAGTCACCTCGCCCGGTCCGTTCTGGCCGATTTGTCCCGCGGCGCATCCCGCGCATCCTGCATTCCCGACAAGCGCTCCCGCTTCTTTGAAAATCTCCAGCAGTCCTTCTTTGAGGAGCTGCTTCCAAGTGGTGTCGGTTGCTGGAACGATTTTATAAACGACGCCCGGCGCGACCTTTCGTCCTTTCAGAATTGCCGCAGCTTCCCGGAAATCCGACAGGCGACCGTTTGTGCAGGAGCCGAAGAAAGCCGAGTCGATCTTACGCCCTGCAATTTCTGTGACGGCAATGACATCCTCCGGATGTCCCGGTCGCGAAATCAGCGGTTCCAGTCCATCGATGTCAATTTCAAAAACCTGCTCATATCGAGCATCCGAGTCAGCATAGATCGGCTCGAAAGATTCGTTGGAAACGCTCCGGCAAAAATCAATCACCGCATCATTCGGAGGAAAGAGCGCGATGATGGCTCCCATTTCCGTCGCCAGAGAAGCCATCGTGATACGCCCGTCCACATCCAGACTGTCTATATAATTTCCATAGAATTCCGCCGCGTAGCCCAGCAAACCGTTTGCTCCGAAGAATTTCAAACAGGCCAGTCCTGCGTCTTTCGGTGTTGCAAAGGAGCCGGGCGTGCCCTTTAACACAACCTTCACAGTGGGGGGGACCTTGAACCAGATTTTTCCCGTTGCAAAGGCGGCGGCGATATCCTGATCACCCATCCCCTGACCGAAAGCTCCTAATGCGCCGACGATATTCGCGTGAGAATCGGTTGATACGAACGTAGAACCCGGAACAACATGGCCGTTGTCCATAGCTAAATGTGTCCCGATGCCGCGGTCAATATCATAGATAGGCACGCCCGTTTCACGAGCGAAAAGGCGGCAAAGGTGCTGATTCGAAGCGTAACTCTGGTCGGAGCCTCCGGGGTTGCAGTCGAATGTGAAGAGCGTCTTGGACGAATCAGCAATTTCAAGCCCACTCGTTCGCAGGTTCTTGACGACATTCGCGCCGCCAAAGTCGCGAGCCACGCGCACATCAATTTCCACATCGACGATGGCGCCCGGTTTCACATGCTGCGCACCGTGACGTTCAAGTATTTTTTCAAGAATGGTCTTGCTCAAGGTTGTTCCTTTTCCTTTGTACTATTTCTTGGCGTCGAGTAGGGTCTCCTGACCCTTGCTCTCGCCGAGCCGGGTAAAGCGCTTCGAAACAGCCGCAATGTTTTTGAGATATGCTCTAGTGAAGAGCATAGGTTAATGCCTACTCCCAGTTCTTGGACGAGGCATCATTCCAAAGACTGAATCCTTTCCCCTTTGCCGCTACGGCAAGTGCCTTACTAGAGACAGACACTGAAGCGATTTTAGCTCCATCCCATGTTAGTGTTTGAACTCTCTCGAAGGACCCGACTCTCCACACCATAATCGTTCCATTCGTGCTCGAACTGACCATATGTTTACCATTCGGTGTGAAGGCCACATCACTTACGGCGTCAAACTGATCAGTCTCGTCGTGTCTTAATAGCGGTTGGATGCATTCATAGTCTGGCAATCTCCATACTACTACACCATATGGGTCGACTATCGATATGCCATCCTTGAGCGCACACGCCAAGTATTTGCCGGATGGTGAGTGGGACAACGTGTTTACCCAACATGCTTGCTTCAATGCTTTACCAATGCCCGAGTCTACATTGCAAAGGACTATTTCCATTTGATCGCTTTGCATCGATTGGAGGAAGTTTGTGGTTACAAGAGACTCCCCATCGGGAGATAGCGTGACGGACTTATCTCCGCGCAATGCTCGAATCTTCTCAAAACTGCCGACCTCGTGAACATTGATTATACTGTCATTTGTGAGGGTAGCTACGCGCTTTCCGTTCCAAGAAAAAGCGATATCAAAGAAACCATCAGAAACGTGAATTCTTCTACAGTTCTCTGAATCCCACACAAGAAACTCGTTTCGGTCAGTAACACACGCGATGTATATTCCATCTGGAGATATCCTTACGACGCGTATTGCAGACCGCAGATCGTCAATCACCTTTTGTTTTGACAGTGTGGCAATATCCCAGAGTGAGATTTGACCATCAGTGTTTCCTGTAACTAATGTTTGTCCATTCGGTGATAAAGCAACTGCAACTATCGACGAACACTCTGAGTCGGGGTGTCTGCGTTCACTTGAGAAAAGAACCTTGTGTCTCCGTCTAAACGGCGATTTCCAGAAATTCATCGTTCCTCCACGTTTCGTTGGTTGACCCGAGTATTAACTCCAGCTGACCAGAGACATCGAACATGCGGCATTACGAGTGGGGACACACACGGCGGCGGAAAGTATTCCCTGATTAGTACTGCCACCCACAGATACCGTCCCAGTTTTGACGAACATACTTCGAACTTCCGTACAGAAAGTAAACTCGGTAACAGATGAGATCCATCCGGTCGGTTCCCCCATTCGAACACAAGTACTCACCAATTTTTCTTATTTTCGCGATCAATTTCGAATACTTGTTTGTGTCCCGATCCAGCTGGCTCAGCTTTTTAGACAATTTTGATAGCATCAATGCGATGCGTTCGTCCTCTCTTCCGAGCGGACTCCGTGCCCGTTCTTCTCGCTCCCTGCAGCTCACGGGTCTAAGATCAACGATCTGCATAATATCTCCTATTTCGCCGCGGCATGGCGTTAGCGTGCCCGGAATAGCACGTACCTAATCTACTGAGAATCGCGAGCTATCCACCTTAGACCCCAATTCCCTTCAAATCAAGAGAAGGGAATTGCAGTTGCGCATTCCGGAAAAGAAAACACGCAAAAAAATGATCGTGTGTTTTTCGCGAGATTTATTCCAGCGACAGCTCGCCTATTTTTGCTTCAACGGCGTTCAGAATCGTGTTGTCTCGAACCAGAGCGGCGATTTTATTGATATCGGGATACAGCACCCGGTCATTTTCAAGGTGGGGGACATGTTCCCGGATGACTTCATAGGCGATACGGGTGCCGTTTCCGGGTTTCAGCGGCTTACGGAAGTCGAACGCCTGTGCGGCGCACATCATCTCAATCGCGAGCACAGCGCCCACATTCGTCAGGATTTCCCGGCATTTGTGCACGGCGATAGGCGTCATCGCGACATGGTCTTCCTGATCAGCGGAGACGCTGATGGAATCCACCGTCGATGGATGAGAGAAGATTTTGTTTTCGCTGACCAATGCGGCGGCGGTATATTGTGCGACCATGAGGCCACTGTTCAAGCCTCGCCCTTTCACAAGGAAATCGGGCAGGCCGCTGAGTGTTGGATTCAGAAGCCGGTTCGTGTGCCGTTCGGAGAGGTTCGCGATTTCGCTCATGGCGATGCACAGAAAGTCTATCGCCATCCCAATAGATTGCCCGTGAAAATTTCCTCCGGCGAGGTGCGCTTTGTCGGCAGGGAAGAAAAGCGGATTGTCCGCAGCGGAATTCATTTCCGTTTCGATTTGGCCATGAGTATAACGCCACGCGTCCACACTGGGGCCGATGACCTGCGGAGTACAGCGCATCGAATAGCCGTCCTGAACTTTACCCGATTTCTCAGCGATGACTTCGGAATCCGCCATTAAGGTGCGCAGATGGCGCGCGACAACATTCTGCCCGTGATAAGGCCGCACAGCATGGAGCCGTTCATCGTAAGCTTTCGGGACTCCCTTGAGAGCGTCAATGGTCATCGCGGAAGCGATGAAGCTGTTTTTCAGCAGCGACCGCGCATCCACCAAGAGAAGCGCCGATTCTCCCGTACACATCTGGCTGCCGTTAATCATTCCCAGGCCTTCCTTGTACGTCAACTCAATCGGCTTCAATCCTGCGCGGCGGAGCGCTTCCTTTCCGGGAATGCGTTCACCTTTGTAGAAAGCTTCTCCGTCTCCCAAAAGAACTTCGGCGAGTTGGCTCAAGGGACTTAAATCACCGGAAGTGCCGACGGAGCCTTTTTTAAAAACGACCGGGACAATCCCCGCGTTCAAAGCGTTGAGAAACATTTGCGCTGTCGAGAGGCGAATACCGGAATAGCCTTTCGCCAGAGTATTCGCGCGGCACAGCATCGCCGCTCGGACGGATTCATCCGGCTTGGGTTCGCCGGTGCCTGCCGCGTGGCTGAGAACGATGCGCCGCTGGAGGATTGCGCTGTCTTCAGGTTTGATGCGAATACGGGCGAATTCACCGATGCCGGTTGTCACGCCATAGATGGCTTCACCGGTATCGACCAATTCCTGCACAACCGCCCGACACTTTTCAATTTTCTGCATTCCCGTTTCAGTGAATTCGGCTTTCGTGCCAGCACGTGCGACCGATTCGACTTGTTCAATCGTTAGGCTTTCACCGTCCAAAAATACCGTCATATGTCATGTCCTTATAGATGTGCGTATCAAGCCGGCACTTTTTCGCCGGCAAGGATACTGCAAAGATAACGTTCGATTTCGCTCGCCGGAGCGCCTTCGGAATTGACACTGTAAAAAGGTACGAGCGCGAGTAAGCGTTCCAGATGTCGTTTTTCAACCGCGAGTCGTTCTTCCGACTGGATGAGCAAATGTGGATTATAGAAAGGCACCGATGGCGCGCCGCCGGTGGAAGCTCCGCGCTCCAAAATCCAGAGCGCTTCTTCAGCGGACAGCCGCTTAATCGGTGGTTCAAACGCTTCACGGTGGAAATGAACGAGCGCCCGTAGTTGCGTGCGTTTGCTATGCTTGTCCTGACCTCCCATCCAGTAAGGATCCAGCATCGCATACGAATTTGTTGCGCCGATGAAGCAGAACGGCGCTCCGCGGTCGAGGATACATTCCTCACTGTGCAAGCACTGTTCGTTGGTGCAATCTTCCTTGCGAATCACCACATTCTCACATCTTGAACGCGCGAACAGGGCTTCAAGCTCCGGAATTTTATCCACAAGGTTGGTTTTCATGTGGAATTTTCGTTCTGCGGTTTCCGCAGCCACATCGCGCCTTCCGAAACGCAGGAATATCGCATCATCCGAGACCAGTCGAATGCCGTCTCGGCGGATAAGCCTCGCGAGTTGGCTGACTTTACCGGTGCCCGGCGCTCCAATCATCGCGATTCCGCTACCGTTGAAATCGAGACAGAAGCCGCGAATCATGTGAAGATCAAGCTGGTGACTGATAGCGTCGGCTACAATGCCCATTGCAAGGCTGCGCACCTGAGTGTAATAAGCGGAATTGAACAGAATCGCGGTTCGCGTATCCGAATGATAATAAGCGCGAGGTTCCCGTCCCGGTACGAAACCCACAGCGTAGATGATGCCATGCGGCTCGATATCCGCTTCAAGCTGCGCCGGGTAGAAATTCTCGAGCCAGAAATCGTACACGTGCCGATGATTCGTGCGCAATTGAATAACGAGTCCGGCGATATTCACATTCCATTCGTAGTAGTTGTCATACGAAAGATGTTCTTCAGCTTCGTCAACTAAGGCTTCGCGCATCTCATGCGTAATCGAGGTTTCCGTTTCCACAGAAGCGCGAACGCGAGTCTGAGTATTGGCCAGAGC
>CBDVDL010000015.1:0-14885 GCA_965372735.1 uncultured Alphaproteobacteria bacterium
CCCTCGATGGATGGAATTTCAATCGTCCCCTGCCATGTAAAACGGCGGGTAAATCGTTCGATGCGGCGGTTGCCGAAATCGGACACCCAGATGCTCGTTCCCTGCTGCGCGGCCACATCAATCGGCCATTGAAACTGACCGTGCTCGTTGCCCAAGCCGCCGATTTCTCCGAGCAGCGTTCCATCCGCTCCCACTTGTACAATGCGATGATGGCCGGTATCGGCGATGTAAATCGTTCCATCGGGAGCGACAGAAATAGCGCGCGCATCGCGCAGCAATCCGGAGTCCCTGTCAATCAGCAGTGTGAAGTTCTCCTGAGCATGTCCCAACTGAAAGAAAACCGCAACGCCGATTGTAAAAACAAACGTGCGCCAAAAAGAAAAGCCAAGGATCCCCTCCTTGACTTTTCTTAATATTGTACGCGACAAATTAGGATATTTGCAGCGCTTGTTCATAGAGTTCACCATATTTATTGGCGGAAGCCGTCCAAGAAAAATCGTGTTTCATGCCCCGTTCCTGCATGGCTCTCCACCGCGACTGATTCTCAAAGGTTTTTACCGCACGTTTGATTGTTTCCAAGAGAAGCTCCGCGTCATAGGCATCGAATGTGAATCCATTTCCGCGCTCCGGTTCGGCATCAATATCTATCACCGTGTCGGCCAAACCGCCCGTCGCGCGAACCAGAGGCACCGTTCCGTAACGCATGCTCATCATCTGATTCAAACCGCAGGGTTCATAGCGGGACGGCATCATGAAACAATCGACACCAGCCTCAATTCGATGCGCCAGCTTATTGTTGAAGCCGATGATGGCGTGGAATTTTTTCGGATTCGATTTTGCGAGACCGCGAAAGAGTTCCTCATACTTCTTGTCTCCCGTTCCCAATAGGACAAACTGGAATGGCAGCGCAACAAGAGCCTCTTTGATTTCAGCGAAAAGATCAAATCCTTTTTGGTCGGCCAAACGCGAGATGACACCGAAGAGCGGCACCCTCTCGTTGAAAGTGAATCCAACCCGTTCGCAAAGAGTCTTTTTATTTTCGATTTTCTTATGCAGAGTTGCGACATCATAGTTCACAGCGATATTGCTGTCACCTTTCGGATTCCAGACGTCGACATCCAGTCCATTCAAAATACCGACAAGATCGGCGGCTCTTTCCTGCAGAATACCCTGAAATCCATAGCCGTATTCTTCGCTTCCCTGAATCTCACGCGCATAGGTCGGAGAAACAGCGTTCAGTTTGTCCGCGAAATGAACACCGGTTTTCAAGAAACTCACCTTCCCAAAATATTCCATCGGCCCCATCGGCTGCATCAGGTGAGTATAGTCGCCGATAAGCTCGACGGTTTCCGAGGGGAAATTCCCTTGGTAACCGAGATTGTGAATCGTCAGAACGGTACGCGTCCCGGCGAAACGCTCCTCATTTTTTATCAGAAGCGGTATCAGTGCTGTTTGCCAATCGTGGCAATGAATCACATCCGGAATCCAATCCAAGCTTTCACACAAGGCGAAAGCGGCTCGGCTGAGCGCGATAAAACGCCGGTCATTGTCAGGATAATCTTTCCCGGTTTCCGGATCCACATAGAGCTCATCGCGATTGTAGAACTCGTCATAGTCCAAAAAGTACGTCTTGACTTTGCTGTCCGGCAGCTTACCTGTCCGGAAATCTATGTGTATCTCGTCGCTCCCGATTTTCAACGGGATATTCTTTAGAGCCGCTGCCCGGCGAATGCGATGTCCTTTGACATCCACCTGTTTGTAAAGCGGTATCAGAAGACGGACATCATGTCCTAACTCCCGCAACGCCTTCGGCAATGCACCGCATACATCCGCTAATCCTCCCGTTTTGGCAAAAGGAACGACTTCGGAGGCCACCATTAGAATTTTACGCTTTTCTTGCATTCTTCTCCTTTCGTGCTGTTCGACACCTGTTTCGCCCGTGACGCTTGACCCAATAGAGAGCTTGATCCGCTTGTTCAATCATCTCTTCCGGGCCCCGCACCAGAGCATTATCACAAACCCCTGCTGATATCGTTATCTTCTTGGATTTTAAACGATGTTCGCCCTCAAAGGTTTCCGCCTCCACCGACCGCCGGATTTTCTCGGCGACGATGAATCCTCTGCGTGTATCTACCTCCGGGAGAATGAGGGCGAATTCCTCTCCGCCATACCGCGCGACAAAATCAATATCGCGTACGGTGCGCTTAATCACAGACGCCAATGTCTCCAGCGCCTGATCCCCGGCGAGATGCCCGTTCGCATCATTGTACTGCTTAAAATCATCCACATCCACCATAATTAACGTCAGTGAATTATGGTAGCGTTTTGCGCGCTGGTATTCCTTGCGTAGCTGTTCGTGAAAAAATCGATGATTGAACAAACCGGTCAGCCCATCGACCGTTGCGAGTCTCTGCGTGCGCAGATACAAGCGACTGCGGATTAAAATATCCGCGACGGAAGTGGATAGAAACTTTAATAGTGAAATTTCTTTATCTGTGATTAGAGGCTGTTGATGGAAAAATATCTTCAGCCATCCCAATGTGCGACTCTTCAGCGACATCGGCAACAGGATACCGGATTTGAGCCCCATAATCCTTAAGAGGCGAGGATTCATCAGGCTCTGAGCCTTGGAGACATCGTGAATAATAACGGGTTCTCCCTCTCGTACGGCTGTGGTAAGTTTCTCCTGTCGCAGGAGAATCGAGAGGAGTTGTCCTGTCCATTCCGTATCTCGCCATACCCAGCCGGGTCCGCGCCCAGGCCAGAAATCATCGGGATTCGGAATCTGCAATTCTAAATAATCAAACTGGAGTATTTGTCGAAAGCAGCGATTCAGCGCTAAAAAGAACGGTTCCCCTTCCAGTTCGATGGGCAATGTTCGAGCAAGGCTATCGCGAATTCGAATGCAGACCTGCATCTCAAAGAACTGCTGCTGCCTTTTTTGAAGCAGGTTTAAAACCTGCAAAAACTGCGGAGGAGATTTTATGTCGGGATTCCATAAACTCAGGAGTTCTTTCGTTCGCTCACGAAGGGGAGCTTTCAATTTTCGAAAGAGTGGCTTCAGCAGTTTTGGATCATCACAGACAACAACACGAAAGAGCTCCCGACTTCCCTGAAACAAGCAATTTTCCGACGGAACTTTCTCTGCGAAGAGAACACTCGCCACGCCCTGCCGAATGACAATGGCCAGCAGAAGATTGCGAAAGGGAAACGGACTTTGAATCGAGCGAGCTTCCTTGAACTTTTTTCCGGGACGAAGAACGAATAGACGAGGCATTTTCGCTCGGAGCATCGCTGGAGTTATCGTCCAAACCGTCGGAAATTCCAATGGAGTATGCACCAGACAGACTCGTTCTGCCTCGGTATCATCTCCGGTATTCAGAAACAAACGGAGTAATTCCAGAAGTTCCTCACCACCGAGCCGGGCTTCTTCGAAACGGCCTGCCGCTTCCGTTCCCAGCAATTTATTCAGTGAAGATGTCGTCATCCGGCGTTATCTCCTCGGCTTCGCCTGTCCTTTTCGCAAACCATTCTCTCAGTTGTCGCGCGTTTTGAACCGCCCGACCTGCATGGCAATTATTGAGCAACAAATAGATTCGATTAACCTCTTCAGTAAAATTTAGTGCCGCCTCTCCGAACGATTCCAACTCGCTTTCGGAATACAAATAATCATAGCGATCCCCTTTGCTTTGGTCCCACCAAGCGTCCGCATTACGTCCATGGAATCGTGCATAGAGAACATCCTGAGACACCCGCATCCCGGAAACCATCAATCCGGGAAGCTTCGGCTCATCAACGGAAACATAGTGCAAACCGGCTTCGCGGAGAAAACTAAAAACGTCATCGCGCCACCAGCTTTCGTGCCGGAACTCGACAAAAAGCGGAATCTCCATCGCTAACTCGCGTAGTTTCAGCAGGTAGCCACGCGCTCCTTGTGTCCACCGAAAATTCTGTGGGAACTGGGCAACGTAGCCTTTCAGTTTCTCCGAATCTCGCAGCGGCTCCGTACATTCAGAAAGCGCTTTCATAGAAGATGCCGCGTCTTTCCGTTTATGCGTGACATCCGCGTAAGGCTTAACAAAGAACTCAAAATCCGGCGGCGTTCGCTGCGCCAGAGATTCAAACGTTCGAGGCGGCGGAATGCGATAATAGGTCGAATTGATTTCCGCGACACGAAAATCGCGAGCGTAGTAGCGAATCCAGTCGGTCTTTTTCAGTTTGTAGGGATAATAGACCCCCACCCAATCATCAAAACTCCAACCGCAAGTTCCGACTCTAATTTTCATTACTCAATCGACCGTTCGCAACCACGACCTGCCCGCCAATCACCACATCGGTCAGAAACGTGTTGCCGAAATGATAACTGAGATACCTTAGATGAGGAATATCCCATAGCGTGACATTCCCTTCTTTTCCCACTTCCAGCGAACCGATAGAGGTTTCGCGCTTCACCGCACGTGCCGCGTCGAAGGTAACCGCCCAGAGAAGTTCGGCTGGAGTCATGTGACAGTAAATCGCTGCGATGGTCATCGCAAACGGCAGCGATTCCGTCATGGACGAACCGGGATTCATATCTGTCGCAATCGCCACGCGTGCGTCCCGTTCAATTAATTTCCTCGCGGGGGGATAGGGCAAATCTCCCAAAAAGAAAACGCACGCAGGCAGTAAAACACAGGTAACTTTTTTCTCGACGAGCGAATCAATTTCTTTATCGTTCAAATGCTCTAAATGATCTGCTGAGACCGCTCCGAGTTCCGCGGCCAGTCGCGCTCCGCCAGAATGACCAAACTGGTTCGCATGAAGTTTTATCTCGAAGCCAAGCTGTTTCGCTCGCAGCAGTATCTTGCGACTTTCCTCTTCGGAAAAGACACCTTCCTCGCAGAAAATATCAACAGCCTGAGCCAAATGATTTCGAGCGACTTCCGGCATCATCGTTTCGCAAACTTCATTGATGAAAGCTTCGCGATCATTTTTTCTCGATGCAGGAATCGAATGCACAAGATACGTCGGTATCAGTTCAATCGGATGCTTCTTGTTGAGTTCATCGATAGCCGTGAGTTGTTTGCGCTCCTGCTCCCATTCGAGACCGTAGCCGGATTTAGCTTCGAGCGTCGTTGTGCCGGACAGAAGAAAACGATTGAGTCTCGGAAGCGTCTGCTCTATGAGAGTTTCGACGGACGCATTTGCCAGAGCTTGAGCTGATGACGCAATGCCTCCGCCTTCTTTCGCAATCTGAAGGTAGGTCGCACCCGCATTTCGCTTGTGAAATTCATGCGAACGCTCACCCGCAAAAACCGGATGCGCATGGCAATCCACGAAACCCGGCAGAGCTACTCGCTGCTGAGCATCGAAAACCGGCACTCCCGCGGGAACAAGCGATGCAATTTCTTTTTCTGTTCCGACTGCTTCAATACGCCCCTGTGAAATGAATATTGCCGCATTGGAAATATCCATCACCGGCCGGGAAAGAGCCTCCGAATCAGCCATGCGAGGAGTGTAAAGACGCCTGATATTTTTTATAAATAAATCCATCTGTCACTCGCCGACGAACTGCATAACGATTTCCCGGCGGCGGGAACGGTTATCGAATTCTAATAAGACGATTTGCTGCCAAGTTCCAAGACTCAACCTGCCGCCCATGAAAGGAACGGTGATTCCCGGCCCAACGAATGCCGCACGCACATGAGCGTAGCCGTTGCCGTCTCCCCAGGTGTCGTCATGGTGATAGCGAACCCCTGATGGTATGAGCCGGTTCAAAACCTCCGGGATATCTTTCTTCAGGCCCGGTTCAAATTCAATCGTCGTGATGGAAGCGGTCGAACCCGGCACAAAAACCGTCACGGTTCCATCTTTCAGTTTTGTATCGGATAATTTCGATGCGACCTGCTCCGTCAAATCCCGGATATCGCCGTCTCCTTTGGTCGAAAGTGAAATATGGTATGTCTTGACAGCCATGTTTATCCTCAGCTGAATTCAGTTCCGGCCGGGTTACGCGCGTTCACATCCTCGTATGGGAAATATATAGAGCGCTGAACCCGGCTCGGCGGGGATTTAGAAATTAATTCCGGGGATTTTGACATCTTTTTCTTTTGCGCAGGCGATAGCATCTTCATATCCTGCGTCGGCATGACGGATGACTCCAGTTGCAGGGTCATTCGTCAGCACTCGTTCGAGCCTGCGCGCAGCGGCGGGAGTTCCATCTGCGACGATGACCTGACCAGCGTGCAGCGAGTAGCCGATGCCGACTCCCCCCCCGTGATGATACGATACCCATGACGCTCCCGACGCCGTATTAACCAGCGCGTTCAGAATCGGCCAGTCGGCGATGGCATCCGAACCGTCTTTCATTCCCTCGGTTTCACGATAGGGAGACGCCACGGAACCTGTATCGAGATGGTCTCGTCCAATCACGATAGGCGCTTTGATTTTGCCTTTCTTGACCATCTCGTTGATTGCCAATCCGAATTTGGCTCGTTCTCCCTGTCCCAACCAGCAAATGCGCGCTGGCAAACCCTGAAATGGAATTTTCGGTCCTGCCTGCTCAATCCACCGGCGTAGAGCTTCATCTTTCGGAAACAATCGTAGGACTTCACGGTCTGTTTCCAGAATATCATTCTTGTCTCCCGATATCGCTGCCCAGCGAAATGGCCCTTTTCCCTGACAGAAGAGCGGCCGGATGTAGGCGGGAACGAAACCCGGATAGGCGAAGGCTCGCTCAAATCCTGCTTTTTGCGCCTGACCTCGCAGATTGTTTCCATAGTCGAAAACAACGACACCCTTATCAAGAAATCCGACCATCGCTTCGGTATGAACCGCCATCGAGCGCATGCTCATCTCGATATATTTGTCGGGATTTTTCTTGCGCAATTCAACAGCATCCTCAAAAGAAATACCATGAGGCACGTAGCCGTTCAACTCGTCATGAGCCGATGTCTGGTCTGTCACGATGTCCGGCTGCACGCCGCGCCGGAGCATTTCCGGTAAGACGTCGGCGCAATTTCCCAAAAGGCCTACGGAGAGAGCCTCGCCGGAAGATTTGGCTTTTTCAACCCATGTCAATGCTTCATCCAGAGAATCCGTCCATCGATCGCAAAAGCCCATCTTAATCCGACGCTCGATGCGAGCCGGATCGACTTCAACGACTAACGCGACTCCTTCGTTCAGAGTCACTGCAAGAGGTTGCGCTCCTCCCATACCTCCCAGTCCACCCGTCAGAACAAGACGTCCGCGTAGAGAACCTCCGAAATGTTTACGCGCGACGGAGGTCAATGTTTCGTACGTCCCCTGCAGAATTCCCTGCGTCCCGATATAAATCCATGAACCGGCTGTCATCTGGCCGTACATGATGAGTCCGCGCCGCTCCAGCTCATTGAATTTCTCCCACGTCGCCCAATTGGGAACAAGATTTGAATTCGCAATCAGAACGCGTGGAGCATCCTCGTGTGTGCGCACGACTCCAACAGGCTTGCCGGACTGCACGAGAAGTGTTTCATCATTTTTCAGCTTTTGCAGACTGCTGATAAGATTCTTCAGCGCTTCTTCATTGCGCGCCGCGCGTCCCGTGCCCCCATAGACAATCAGCTCCTGCGGTTTCTCAGCCACCGCCGGATCAAGGTTATTCAGGAGCATTCGCAGGGCGGCTTCCTGTATCCAGCCCTTGCACGACATCGACGTCCCGGTTGGTGTTTTGGGTATGGAAATCATGACAAACCTTCGTCAAAAAAACTTCTTTCGGAGTAAACCAATTCAATATAACACTTTGACAGGACAATTTCAACGTCCCTCTGCAACAAACGAGAAAAAGGACGGTGCACACAGGCAACCGCCCTTGATATGGCAGAGATTTGAATTCGCAAATCCACTTAACCCTCTTGACTTCCCCCTTCAGCCTTCTTCTTTCGAGGAGCTTTTTTTCGCGAGGATTTTTCGCTTGTCTCGCTCTTTGACTGGGTGGATTTCTTGGGGGTGGATTTCTTGGCTTTCGCGGGGCTGGCGGGACGTTTGGGTTTCTTCTCGCTCTTGGCGCCTTTAGCCTTTTCTTCCTTCTTCGTCGGCGCGGTTCCTTCGAAACCGACCAGCTCAAGCATAGCCATCGGAGCGGCGTCCCCGACGCGCTGCCCCATCTTGATAATGCGCGTATAGCCGCCGGGACGATCTTCGAACGTCGGAGCGATTTCTTCAAACAGGGATTTCACGACGGGTTTCTTTCTTAGATACCGAAGCACACGACGGCGCGCCGCCAAATCTCCCTTTTTCGAATACGTAATCAGACGTTCACAGAAAGGTCGTACGGCGCGAGCTTTCCCCAGCGTCGTGCGAATGCGCTTATGTTCAAAAAGGGCCTGCGCCAAATTGGCGTACAGAGCCCGCCGATGGCTCGCGGTTCTTGATAGTCTGCGGCCTGTTTTACGATGTCTCATTTGCGACCATAATCCGGGTTAAGATACTTATCAATATCCATACCGAACTCCAGACTCTTGATTCGTAGAATCTGTGAGAGCTCGGTCAGTGATTTACGTCCGAAGTTTTTAAACTTCAGCATTTCATTTTCATCGCGGCCTACCAAATCCGCGATCGTGCGAATCTTCGCTTCTTTCAGGCAGTTGGCGCTTCGCACGGAAAGCTCCAAATCCTCGACGGGTTTGCGCAGAAGCTTGCGAATGCGAAGCACCTCCTCATCAATATCTTCTTCTTCCTCTTTTTCAGGTTTGAGGTCGAAATTGATGAAGAGTTGAATGTGATCGCGAAGAATCCGACCTGCAAACGTCAGAGCATCATCCGGAGTGATAGACCCATCCGTCCAGATTTCAAGAATCAGCTTTTCGTAGTCCGTCCGCTGGCCGACGCGAGTATTCTCGATGGAATACGTCACATTTCGAATCGGGGAAAAGACGGAATCCAGAGGAATCGTTCCGATGGGCGCATCCGGCACGCGGTTCTCTTCCGCAGGAATATAACCACGTCCCTTCCGAATAATGAGTTCCGCCTTTAGACGCGCATCCTTGTTCAGAGTCGCCAGATGCAAATCAGGATTCAGCACTTCAAAATCCGTGTTCCCTGCCTGCAGATCACGCGCCGTGAAATCGCAAGGTCCTCGGAGATCAATGACAACCTTATCAGGTTTTTTGCTCAGCAGTTTGAAGCGAACATTCTTCAAATTGAGAGCGAGTTCCGTTACATCCTCCGTGAGCCCCGGAACCGTCGAAAACTCATGCAGGATTCCGGCGATGCGCATGGATACAATTGATGCTCCCTGCAAAGAAGCCAACAACACTCGACGCAGTGCATTGCCGATGGTCACTCCGTAGCCGCGTTCCAGAGGCTGGACGACAAATTTTCCGTAGATATCCGTGTGATTTGCTTCGTCCAGCTCAATGACTTCGGGCATTTGAAAGTTCAATCCATTCATAAAACCCTCTGACCTCGTTACCGGGAATAGAGCTCCACAACCAGTTGTTCATTAACATCGAAGGGAATATCTGCTCGATTCGGGCGTTCCAAAAATACCCCTTCCATTTTGGCTTTATCAAGCGAAAGAAAGGGAACCGTCTTGCCTTCTCTCACTTTTTGCATTGCGTCGTGAACCGCCGCAAGCTTTTTCGAACGTTCTTTCACGCGAATAACATCGTCAGGTCGGAGACAATACGAAGGAATATCAACAATCCTATCATTCACAAGAAAATGGCGGTGACGAACCAGTTGCCGCGCTTGACGCCGCGAATTGGCAAACCCCATCCGATAAACGACGTTATCCAGTCGGCTTTCGAGAAGCTGCAGCAGAATTTCTCCTGTCACACCCTTTTTGCGCTGCGCCTCTGTGAAAAAGCGGTGGAACTGACGTTCTCCCATTCCATAGGCATAGCGGATTTTCTGTTTTTCGCGAAGCTGAAGACCATATTCGGAGACCTTTGAACGGCGGCGCCGCCCATGCATGCCAGGAGGATAACCTTTGCGTTCAAAAGAACACTTGGGGCTGTGGCAGCGATCTCCTTTCAGAAACAGCTTCTTGCTTTCACGGCGGCAGATTTTACAAGCCGATCCATGATACTGTGACATACGCGGTATTTCCTATACTTTCGACAATCTTGTCAGTCAGTGTTTTTCTATTTCGTAATGCGAAATCCCCTATGAAAGGGAATTCACGGTGAAAACGATTTATACCCGGCGACGCTTCCGCGGACGACAACCGTTATGCGGAATCGGCGTAACATCCTGAATAGAGCTAACCGCCAGCCCCGCCGCCGCCAATCCACGAATCGCGCTCTCGCGCCCCGCACCCGGTCCTTTGACGCGGATGGCAACTTTGACAAGTCCCAGCTCCATCGCGGCCTTCGCCGCCGCACTGGCCGCAAGCTGCGAGGCAAAAGACGTATTCTTTCGCGAACCCTTAAAACCCATTCGTCCGCCTGTGGCCCACGAAATCACATTCCCATAGTTGTCGGTTATCGTGATTTTAGTATTATTGAATGAGGCTTTTATATGCGCGAGGCCATTGGCTTCGACACGTTCTTTTTTCTTTTTCGTTCGCTTCTTTTTTACCGTGGCCACGAAAATATCTCCTTATCTCTTTCAGGCAGCTTCAGAAGAATCTAAATCCTAAAATCCGATTACTTCCCGACTTGTCTCTTGACCTTAATGGGAGCGCCCCTCTTCTTCCCTTTGCGTGTTCGGGCGTTGTTCTTCGTATTCTGCCCTCGCACCGGCAGACCTCGTCGATGGCGAATCCCACGATAGCAGCCGATATCCATCAGTCGCTTGATATTCATCGTGATTTCCGTACGCAACGGTCCTTCCACTTTCAGGTCTGAAATCGCCGAACGGATACTGTTGAGTTCCTCGTCCGTCAACTGAAACGTCCGCTTATTCCAATCCACGCCGCATGTATTCAAAACCTTCTGCGATAGAGGACGCCCGATTCCGAATACATAGGTCAGTGCTACCTCAATTCTCTTGTCCCGTGGAATATCCACTCCGGCAATACGCGCCATTTTTTACCTCAAATTCCTTAAGCGTTTATCCCTGACGCTGCTTATGCTTTTTTGAACGGCTGCAAATTACCATTACCTTTCCGTGACGCCGGATAATTTTGCAATAGTCGCACATTTTTTTTACAGATGAACGAACCTTCATGGCTGTCGCCTCTTGTTTAAAAATCCCCCAAGCTGCCGGGTAACCAGCGGCTTTTGTTCGCTTTATTTGTATCGATACGTAATACGGCCGCGCCGTAAATCATAAGGGGAAAGTTCCACCGTGACTCGATCTCCGGGAAGAATCTTGATGAAGTGCATTCTCATTTTTCCGGAAATATGGGCCAGAATCAAATGACCATTTTCCAGTTCGACCCGAAAGGTGGCATTCGGAAGCGTTTCCGTAACAATGCCGTCGACCTTTATCGGTTGTTCTTTGGCCGTAGGAACCTCCGTTTATCCCGATTGATTTCGTAAGGTAAGAATTTCAGCATCCCCATTTTTCACTACGATGGTGTGTTCGAAATGTGCCGAAGGCTTCCGGTCAGGCGTGACCACGAGCCAATCACCAATCGTTTCCACTTCATATGTTCCGGCATTGACCATCGGTTCGATGGCAAAAACCATATTCTCCCGCAACGCAGGCCCTCGTCCGGGCGAACCGTAGTTCGGAATCTGAGGCTCCTCGTGGAGCTTCCGTCCAATGCCATGTCCCACAAGATCCCGCACAACTGAGAAATGATAGGTCCGAGCATGCGATTCGACCGCGTGAGAAATATCTGAAAGCCGATTTCCTTCTCGAGCCTTTGCAATACCGCACATCAGCGCTTCGCTGGTGGCTTGCATCAATCGTTTTCTCAGCTCATCAATCGGATGTATCGCGTAGGTTACCGCTGAATCTCCGAAAAAGCCTTCCTTTTCCGCTCCGATGTCCACCCCGACAATCTGACCGGCTTTTAGAGCACGTCCATCGGGAATACCGTGAACCACCTCTTCATCAATCGAAATGCAGGCCGACGCCGGGAATGCTTTCCCTTCCGGATTGGGATAACCTTTGAATGCAGGCCGCGCTCCCTGACTACGGATATATTTCTCGACGGCCTCATCAATTTTGATGGTCGGTGTTCCCGGCACCATCAGCGATTCAATGGCTTGAAAAGCGCTGGCGACAATCCGGCACGCTTCTCGAATCGCGTCCAGCTCCTCCGGTGTTTTTATCGAAATCACGTCCATCCCCTACAGCTACAGCGCCTGAAGCAACCTGCTGAAGACATCATCTATTGTTCCTTCACCCGGCACTTCTTTAAGCAGACCGGTTTGACGGTAGTAGTCTTTCAGCGGCTCTGTCTGTTCCGTATAGACTTTCAGCCGGCGTTCAATGGTTTCAGGGCGATCATCCTCCCGCTGCACAATAAGCGGCTGCCCCTTAGGACATTCGTGGTTGTCGATTTCGTCCGGATGCAGCAGCATATTAAAGACTGCGCCGCATGTGGCACAGCTCCGGCGAGACGACAGCCTTTCTTTGATGCACTGTACAGACACTTCGATGGATAGCACAGTATCGAGCTCCTTGCCTGACTGTTTCAGGATTCCATCCAAGCCTTGTGCCTGTGCAATCGTGCGAGGAAATCCGTCAAAGATCACACCGTTCTTCGCGTCTGAGGCTTTTAGACGCTGGGCGACCATATCGAGGATGAGGTTATCGGGAACCAGTTCGCCCTTGTTCATATAGGTCAGAGCCTGCTGTCCGAGGGGTGTCTTTTTGCGAACCTCCGCGCGAAGAATATCTCCGGTCGAGATTTGCGGCACCCCGAAATGCGCCATAAGCTTTTGTGCCTGAGTTCCCTTTCCCACACCGGGAGCCCCAAGGAGAATCAGCATCGTTGACATAGCTACATCCGTCGTCTGCCGCGAAGCCGTCCGCTGGTCATAAGACCGTCATAATGCCGCATAACCAAGTGCGATTCGACTTGCTGCAGCGTATCGAGTCCGACTCCCACAATAATGAGAATACTCGTCCCTCCATAGAACGATGCAAAGGTCCAGCTTACGTTGAACTGACTAAGGATAATCGACGGCACAATCGCAACAAGCCCTAAAAAGACTGCACCCGGGAAGGTTACTCTTGAAAGAACATTATCAATGAACTCGGATGTGTGCTTACCCGGTCGGATACCGGGGATAAATCCCCCCTGTTTCTTCATATTGTCGGCAAGTTCGATGGGGTTCAGCACAATTGCAGTATAGAAATAAGTAAAAAAGACAATGATGGTGAAATAGAAGGCCATATACATCGGTGAATTCATGTCAAAATATATCTGCAGGGCGTCGCGAAATCCGCCTTCGGGCAACATCATGGCCACTGATGACGGAATAAACATAATCGACTGAGCGAAAATAATCGGCATGACACCCGCTGTATTGACACGAAGCGGGATATGCGTAGATTGACCGCCGTAGATTTTACGCCCGACGACGCGTTTGGCGTACTGCACGGGTATCTTGCGCATCCCCTGAGTGATGGCGACGACCGCCATCGTCACCACAAAAAGCAGGACGAAGAAGAAGACGTCGGTCAGGATGTGCCGATTTCCCGCCTGCACCATCTGTATTTCTTCCATGACGGCATAAGGGAAGCGGTCAATAATGCCGACGAAAATCAGCAGACTGATGCCGTTCCCGATGCCTCGCTCTGTAATCTGTTCACCGAGCCACATAATCATGGTCGTGCCTGCGGCCAGTGTTATCATGGTCAGAAAATTGAAACCAAAACCCGGATTGAGGACAATTTGTGCTCCGGAAGGGGCAACCAACCGCGTTAAAAAGATGGACGCGCCGCCGGCTTGAAGTGCGGCGATGACAACCGTCCCGTAACGCGTGAGCTGTGTGATTTTCTTCCGTCCCTCTTCCCCTTCCTTCTGAAGCTTCTGGAAATAGGGAACCACGGTGCCCAGCAACTGGAAAATAATCGAAGCGGAGATATAGGGCATAATCCCCAATGCAAACACCGTCGCTCGCTGGAACGCACCGCCAACGAACATGTCATAGAGGCCAAAAAGCGTCCCGGCGTTTTGCTGGAAGAATTCACCCAGCGCCGCTGCATCGATTCCCGGCACGGGAACATGCCCACCGATACGGTAGACAAGAAAAATTCCCAATGTGAAAAAGATGCGCGTCCTGAGTTCAGGTATTTTAAAAATTGATGTATAGCGATCTAACATTATTCCGCGACCGAGCCTCCCGCTGAAGTAATTTTCTCGCGGGCTGATTTTGAAAGGGCAAGTGAACGTACCGTATAAGCGCGTTCCACTTCCTCATTTCCCAGAAGTTTTACGGGATTGGTTGTGGATTCGATTAAACCGGCCTGTTGCAGGGTCTCAGGTTCGACGTCTGCTTCCGGGGGCAATTTCACCAAATCCCGAAGGTGGACAATTTGCACCTCTTTGCGCCAGATGTTTTTAAATCCGCGCTTGGGGAGACGGCGATAAATCGGCATCTGTCCGCCTTCGAATCCCAGTTTGCGGCGCGCTCCGCTTCGGCACATCTGTCCGTTTTCTCCGCGTGTCGAAGTTCCACCTCTTCCGGAACCGGAACCGCGGCCGACGCGCTTCCGCTTTTGTGTTGAACCGGGAGCAGGTTTCAGATCGTGAAGACTCATGAGGTGGCTTCCTCTTCTTTTACCGTTTCCCAAGTAACAAGATGCGATACTTTCGCCAACATACCGCGAATCGCAGGATGGTCAGGAAGCACTCTTGTCTGATGCAGCCTGTTGAATCCCAGCGCTTCAATCGTTCGCTTCTGACGATAATGGCGACCGATGGTACTGCGAACTAAAGTAATTTTTAACTTATTTTCCGTTGGCATTGGGAGGATCCCTACGCTTCAAAAACTTCTCGAACACTAATACCACGTTTCTCT